>CAINUH010000431.1 GCA_903853735.1 uncultured Desulfomonile sp.
CCCATCATTTCATGGGGACTCAAATTAAGCCGTTGTCTGTAAGATTCGCGGATACGAGCAATTTGTGACAAAAAAATTCAGCTATCCCAACAGACTCCGATTCCGAGCAACCTCATTGATTGAGGCTGTTTCATGCATCAATGGCGCTCAGCCGTGTAAGCCATTTCGATTGCGGCAGGGGAGGTACGAAACTGAAGGGTTCTCAGGAGGTCCGCCATCGAAACATCGTTTCCGTATGTTGAAGCGGACTTCAGAGAATGTCGTAATTGATACAGATCTCCTTTCAAACGAGGAAGCCTGCCGGTATGTATCGTCCGCTACGGATATCAACCTATGAACTTGAGATCGGACACACGCGTGCAGGCGCAAAAGTCTCGACTAATTCCCCGTTTGAAAAAATAACAAGTCATACCCGTCAAGGTGCTTCCGGCACGCCGGTTTGGTTTACCTTGGCAAAGGGAACCTGATATGGCATGGGTGGCGGTGGAGGCATTGGAGGCATCCACATCGGCATCGGGGCTACAACTATAGGTACTACCAGTGGAGGCGGTGGTGGAAAGAGGGGCGACGGCACACAGCATGGCCAGAGAGGGACCACGGCAGGCCTGCATACCGGTAATTGCGGGCCGCAGTATGATCCGGGGACGCCAAATGCGTGAGAAAAGGTGCTGATAGCTGCTGCGAAAAGAATCACTAATCCTAAACCGCATACCAAAGGTCGTCGCATCATACGTCGACTCCTTTATAAATCATAGCAATAATATATCATCTTTTCGTTAACTATTTTATAATATTATGTAATCAATGTCAATATATTACACGTTAATTTATTACAAAAAAGAAAGTAGTGACGGTCAATATTTGTATGTGGCCATCAATCTCTTGCAGGTCGGAACGTTTCTCGAGACCGGTCAAGGCACTGCAAAATCACGTGGCTTTTTCCAGCTCAAAAGCATCGTGAAGAGCGCGTACTGCCAGTTCGGCGTATTTCTGTCGTATCACGCAGGAAATCTTGATTTCGGACGTGGAGATCATTTCGATGTTGATGCCCTCTTTTGCAAGAGTAGAAAACATCTTCGCAGCAACTCCTGAATAGGATCGCATACCTAGTCCGATTATCGAAACTTTGGCAATGTCTTCGGAACCGCTGATATCGTACGCACCCAAATATTCCTTAATGCCACGGCATATTTCCAAGCTTTTGCCCAAGTCAACTTCCGGTATGGTGAAGGTAATATCCGTCTTGCCTTCCTCACTGCTATTTTGAATAATCATGTCGACCACTACATGGGCGTCTGCCAAAGCCGAGAAGATTCCGGAGGCCACGCCAGGTTTGTCTTCGACACCCGATATGGTTATCTTTGCTTCCTTCGTGTTGCATGTAACTGCTCTAACTGACTCTTTTTCCATATCTGAACTCTCCTCAGTGACCAACGTGCCTTCGTGATCGTTGAAACTGGAGCGTACCACAAGGGGCACACGATAGCGCATAGCGAATTCAACAGCCCTGATAAACAGTACTTTTGCTCCCAGCGATGCCATTTCCAACATTTCTTCGTATGCTATCTTGTCTAACTTCCTGGCTTTAGTGGTGATGTGCGGATCGGTCGTATACACTCCGTCCACATCGGTAAATATCTCACACAGGTCGGCTCTTAGGGCGGCGGCGACTGCCACAGCCGAGGTGTCGGACCCTCCGCGTCCTAGGGTCGTGATGTTTCCCTCTTCGTCCACACCTTGAAATCCAGCTACAATGACGATGCGCCCGGCATCCAGGTCCGATGCTATGATGTCTCTCTTCACATAGCTGATCCGCGCAGTGCCGTGAGCGTTGTCCGTAACAACGGGGAGTTGCCAGCCGCAATATGAAGCTGCCTTGTAGCCCATAGCCTCCAGCGTAATTGCCAAAAGGGCAATAGTGACTTGCTCTCCGGTGGATACAAGTACGTCCAGTTCTCTCTCGTTGGGCGTAGAAGTGATCTTCTTGGCCAGGCCGATGAGCCTGTCAGTCTCTCCAGCCATGGCAGAAACGATAACCACCATGTCGTTTCCTTGATCCTTACGTGCGGCCACCCTTCGGGCCACGTTGTAAATCCGGTCAAGGTCTCCGACCGAGGTTCCCCCGAATTTTTGAACTATTAACGGCATGCGACAACTCCACCAGAGTCTTGGACATGGAACGGGGTTGGAAAGTGTGTCAAGCTAATCCATTCTGTGACCATATCTATTCAGTATGCTCGGGAATCTGAGACGCTGAGTTTAGAATCACTTATGAATTGTCCCGTCAGCCTGCACGTATTGTAATGATTACTTAAGGCCCTCGAGTATTGCCTCGGGCACCGACTCTTGCTGCGCAGTAGGCGCGTATGTTTCAATCCCAGTCCATGCACTGAGAGCTTCGGTAAACCTGTTTGCCCATGGTCCGTCGTCACTCCATTGAAAGACTATTTTTCTGAAACATTCTTTTTCGGCATATTGGATAACAGCCTCCAATACGGGATCTCCCGTAGGCGGCATTTTTTCGGCCCATTCGACTACCAGGGCACTACCAGAACTTAAGGGCTCTTCCAGCCCAATATCCTCAACCTGATCAGCATCTATCCTGTACAGGTCCGCGTGATAGACGGGAAAATCTCCTTCGAACCTGTTTATTAGAGTAAATGACGGGCTTACCACTTCGTCCGCAGACACGCATGTGGCGGCCGAGATGATCCCCTTAGCCAGCCGCGTCTTACCCGAACCCAAATCACCTTCAAGATAAATGACGTCCCCAGGCTCCAGAATCTTACCTATTGCCTCGCCCAGCATTATGGTTTGTTCTTCAGAGCATGTTTCGATTATCAGTGTCTTGAGCATATCGTATCCGATACTGGAAAAGAATCTGAAATCGCTCGTTGTTCGTGACGCGTGCGGTGAAATTCTCAGGCCGAATCTGTGATAAGTTAAACTCTTTAAGTACTAACAAACCTCCCTTCGCGCAAGAAAATAGACCGTCGGAATTTTGGGCGATCCCCATAACCTCATGCAGCGTGCCTTGGAACGAATTGCGCCCTGTTGTAGCTTGCGCGGATGCCCAGGCGAGATGTATCATATTATAGTTGGGCTGACGCGAAGCAATTCGCTGCTCATTGAAAAATCATCATTCCTGAAAGATATGGGTATGACTAGAAAATCAGTAGTCGCAGTTATTCGAACAAAACCAGGTTCTGTTCTTCAGGATGTCGGGACGGTTATGGACAAAGCTTGTTTTTCAGATTACCTAGATCCGGCAGCGCCGGTAATACTCAAAGACAACATTTCCTGGCATTTTCCGTTCCTGGGCGCCAATACCACTCCCTGGCAATTGGAAGGAGTGATCTTGGCTCTCAAGGATGCGGGTTTCAGAGACATCGTGGCAGTCCAGAATGAAACTGTCGTCACGAACGCCTTCAAAGGGGAACGGCTCAACAAGTATGTGCCTATCTTTAAGAAATACGGGGTCCGGGTCTTATACAACTTCAGAAAGTCCGATATGCGCTGGATCAAATTCAAACCTAAAGCGAAGATGCGCGTTCTGGATGACATCTTTCCCGAAGGAATAAGCATTCCAGAGTATTTTGTCGGAAAAAATATTGTTCATTTGCCCACGGTAAAATGCCACATTTATACAGGCACGACGGGTTCAATGAAAAACGCCTTCGGAGGTCTGCTCAACACAAGGCGCCATTACACCCATTCTGTCATCCACGAAACCCTTAACGACCTGTTAGAAATCCAGAAGGAGATTCATTGTGGACTGTTCTCCGTCATGGACGGCACGGTTTGTGGAAATGGACCGGGCCCCAGGACTATGATTCCCGTGGAGAAAGACCTGATACTGGCTTCCGGGGATAGTACTGCCATAGACGCAGTATCGGCATCCATGATGGGATTCGACCCAATGGGACTCAAGTTCATTCGCATTGCTCATGAATCAGGCTTGGGAACTGGACGCCTCGAGGAAATCGAGGTTGTGGGCGAAGACGTGTCCAAAGAAAGCTGGGGGTTTACAGTAGGTGACAATACCGCGTCATTAGTGGGAAAATTCATTTGGTTTGGTCCGCTCAAGTCGGTTCAAAGGTTCTTTTTTAGGACTCCCCTCGTCTACCTATTTGTTTTTGGGTCTTTTTTTTATCACGATTTCGTTTACTGGCCCTTAAAAGCAAAACCCCAAATGGAGGCCTTCAAGAAGACCAGCAAATGGGGAAAGCTCTTTGACGAATACCCCGAGTATTAGGCCCTTGCTAGGGCCCGATAGTTCCGGACTATGCCTCGCGAAAGAATTCACTATTAAGATGGTCGTTCAGTTCTTTCCGGACCTGTGTGCGTACAGTTTGGACATCGAACTGCCACCTTTCTACTTTCTGCAAGGCTTCGGTCTCCCAGGGGAGACGGTCTGCCGGCAGCTTCATACGAATGTCGCGCTCAAGTTCCCTGGGGACAGGCGATTGTAGGAGCGCCTGATAACGGCTCTTGATTCTCCTGACAATGTGCAGCAGATTGATCAGATCATCTCGAGAGAGTTGGCGGGGCTTAATGCGGAGACGGGTTTTTGGGATTAGGCACAGTTCTTCAAGAGGAGTGCCTTCTTTAAGCGCCTTGTTAATAAGTTGTTTCAAGTAACGGTAGTTGCTTTTGAAGTCACCGGGAGGTTCGGAGACTCCAGCGGCCGGATCGGGAAAAGACCGTAACATAACCATACCTCCTACGCTGAAAGTAAAACCTGAGAGCGGTCCGACTTCCCGACTCCCAGAAAACAATGCGCAGATAACATGCCCGCGGAGCTGAGTCAACAAGTAGTTTATGATTTCTTGTTATTATGTTGATAGAAAAATGGAAAATTATGTTTCAGGCTTCCCGGGTGTGGCCGGTCGGCGTGTAAAATCACTCACTCTTTCGCCCGGAAAAGCTTTCATAGCTTCCTGTTCTGCGAAGTGACCTTGTTCTTTACGCGTCGGTGGGAGAGCTTAACAGAATTCAAGAAACAGGTGTTTGTCGTGCGATCGAGAGAAATAGTCATACGTGGAGCGCGTGAGCACAATCTCAAGAACGTGGATCTTAACATTCCGCGGGACAAGTTAGTTGTTATAACAGGCCTTTCCGGTTCCGGTAAATCCACACTAGCCTTTGACACAATTTATGCTGAGGGTCAGAGGAGATATGTGGAGTCCCTGTCAGCCTACGCTCGGCAATTTCTTGAAATCATGGACAAACCGGACGTAGACCTGATCGAGGGTTTATCACCGGCGATCAGCATAGAGCAGAAGACATCGTCAAAGAACCCCAGGTCTACCGTTGGCACTGTGACTGAAATTTATGATTATCTTCGTCTCCTTTATGCGCGCTTGGGGGTTCCCCATTGTTGGGAATGCGGCAGGCCTATCAGTTCAATGACAATTCAACAGATGGTCGACACTGTGATGGCCCTTCCCAATGGCAGTCGCATTCATCTGTTGGCCCCTATTGTTAGCGGTCGTAAGGGCGAATACAGGGCGGAACTTCAACGACTGATGCGGGATGGCTATGTGCGCGTAAGAGTTGATGGTGAATTGCGTGATCTTTCAGAAGACATCCGCATCGACAAGAAGCGAAAACACTCCATTGAGGTGGTAATAGATCGCCTCGAGGTCAAGAGCGGCATTGAGAAACGATTGACCGACTCGATGGAGACCGCAGTCCGCTTGGGGCAAGGCACCGCGATGGCGGAAGACTCGAGGGGACAAGTCTTACTATTCAGTGAAAAGTTCGCGTGTATCGAGCACGGAGTGTCCCTGGGAGAGATTTCGCCCAGATTGTTTTCCTTCAACAATCCTTTTGGCGCTTGTGAGACTTGTGGGGGGCTTGGAGTGAAGATCCGATTTGATCCGGATCTTGTTGTTCCTAACTCAGATCTCTCGCTCAGAGATGGAGCCGTTGCCCCATGGGCGAATCGGCATTCCGTTTTTTTTCTGCAAATGATCGATGCGTTGGCAACACATTATGGATTCGACACGCGAACGCCTTTCCATCGGCTTCCGGAAACTATACAGAACATGCTGCTTTACGGTAGTGGAAGCGATGAAATTGATTTTTATTACGAAAGAGA
>CAINUH010000432.1 GCA_903853735.1 uncultured Desulfomonile sp.
CAGACGTCCCGACGCAAATGATGTCATGCCCTCCGAATGCCATTCGGCATCGGCGAATTAGCAACGCGATATCAGCTCCCTGCCTCCCACGGTAAGTATGAAGTTCGTCAAAGACCAAGAACCTGAGCCCCTGAGCAGCCCTGACCAATTCGCGGTCCTCTACGCGGGTGAGTAGCAACTCCAGCATCATGTAGTTGGTGAGCAGTATATCCGGGGGGTTACTCCGTATGGCCTCACGCTCCGCTCCTTTTTCCTGTCCCGTAAATCGTCCAAACCGGACCGGTGCCTTGCCCTCGCCGTAGCCTTTCTGCAGGAACTTCCGTAATTCTTCATCCTGGCTGTTTGCAAGAGCATTCATGGGATAGACCACGATCGCCTGAATGCCCTTGCCGGAGCCACGCCTGAGCACGTGGTCCACTATCGGAACTATGTAGGCGAGGCTCTTACCCGAACCGGTACCACTGGTCAGGACGTAGGACTTACCTTCCTTGGCCTTTCTGATAGCTTCTGTTTGATGCCTGTGGAGCAACAGTTGATTGCCGGTGTGGTCTGCATCGGACTTGCCGATTCGGAAGATTTTGGAGCATTCCGGATGAAGGGTGCCGTCGTTGACAAGCTCGTCAATTGTTCCACCCGGGAGGAAGGTTGGGTTAAGTTGAAGCAGCGGCTCAGGCCACAGCGCCCCTGCATCCAACGCACCATTCACCTTTTCAAGGATTCGCTTGTCCGCTATTTTGATGAAGCTGCGAATGTATTGAGCGTAATCATCGACGAGACGGTTGCGAAGATCAAAAACATCCATGGTGACCAACGATCTCCTCTGAGGCATAATGCCGCAAGGGTGAAAATGTGTGGATGGCTCCCACCGGTATGCCCCAGCCGCCCACCTCTGGGTCGCCCACTCGGAATAAATTCAGGAATCATTTGCGCCATACGGGAAATCCTCCCGCGATGACCGAAGTGACCGACATCATACTGGTGCAAACCTGTTAATCTGACCTCTTTAGAGGGACCAACGTTCTCCCCTCAAAATACATCCTATGCTGGATTGCCAGGCAAGCTCAAGGGAAAAGCACGGACTCGGATGAACAGTATTCCAACCCATTTTTAGTGGGAGATTGCTTGCGCCTCTAGGGGTTCCACTATATTATGAGCGAATCAGAGCTTGATGGGCTCTGCCCCGGGTCGCGATGCCTTCCGAAGACCACGATCTTCAGCCCGCAGCCATGGCCCAGAGCCGACATCCACAAGAAGGCCTCTGGGAAACCAGTGGTTGCATTTTGCACAGGATGCTGCGGGGAAAAACCACACCCCCAGATATGGCTGTAAAAGATCTGGCTTCCGGTCCGCGGATGGGGGTAGGCAATTGCGAAACGAAGCATGCGCCGAAGATGGGTCAAGAAAGTGGTACCCGAAAGCATTGGGCATTTGAGTTGCGGCCTAGACCGGCTTCTGCAGGGCCTACAGGCGATCCGCTGCAAGCCGTGGTTAGCGCTTCATCAAAGTCCCATATTGCCTCTGGCGGATAGTCGAGATACTTAAGGCCATCCGGAGTCGGGACGCTTACCAATGACATTATGTCTTTGACAGCAGAAAAGGTTCAGTGAATCATCGGATAAAGCGCCTCAACCGTCACCTGAGTAGCCAAGTGATCCCGTTCAAGGATAGCGTCCTGATTTCATGTAATCGCCTATTGGCGCGCGGATTCTGTGATGACAAGTAATTCCAGAAGAATATTCGATAACCTGTCGATATCACTTGACATCATGTGATGGAAAGAGTAGGTATTCTTACAGATGCAAGATGTCCTCGTCTAGAAAAAGGTTGCGAGGCGCGGAATCTTTCGGATATGATGTAGTGTGTCAGTTTGATAAATAGTTTCCCCCTTTGGCGCTTCCAAGACGGGGTTATGCCAGCCGTGAAACTACCTACTAATATAGAGCCGACTCCCCTGGTTGAAGCCGTGGTGGATGTGCGTTTTTTACCACTAATACCACCCGCAGCGGTCTTTGGTTTCGTGTATGGCTTGATAAAAGACCAATATGGGCAAGTCTCTCCTCTGCCGGTTCTCCAACTTCCCGAAGAAATTCGCGAACAAGATCCGAATTTCATTTTCCAGCCCCTTTACCGCATGCAGAATGGGCCATTCCTGTTGCAACTGGGGCCACGGATTTTTAACGTGGTGGCTTTAGATAAAGGCTATCCTGGGTGGAGTGTGTTTCGAGAAGAGATTTCAAGGCTCTTTGACCTCTTGAATCAAAAAGGTGTTATTGATGTAACTCCTCAAAAACTCCGGCTAAGGAGACTCCTCCACCCAGAGTATTGACGATTGGGTAGGTTCTTTATGACTGTTTTCATGGTCGTGGTCAACTGTTACTCCTTGAGGCAACTGTGTGTGAGAACA
>CAINUH010000433.1 GCA_903853735.1 uncultured Desulfomonile sp.
ATATATGAGGAATTTATGAATTATGGAGACCGCATAACTGTCGCGACCGACGTGCTTGTCGGAAAACCGATTATAAAGGAGCCTCTTGCAAAAGTCCCTTTTCGTCATTCTGGCGAAAGCCGGAATCGTGCGCCTGTGAGCGCACTCAATCAGAGAGGTGAAAGTCCTCTCCAGGTTTACGCTACAACCTGTAACCGACTGTAACTGCGTCGCTGCGAGGCGGGGTGGTTTTTTAAGTGATTTCTGGACCCCGGCTTTAGCCGGGGGTGACGGTTTTACCGAGTTCTGCAAGTAGCTCTAAGAGTATACCACATACTTTCATTTCGGGTCTGGGACGTCGGACATGCGAGGGGCCATATACCACCGAGTACAACTGTGCTAAACTTTTATCAATGACCGTTCAAGCCTTGGCATATACGAAAGAGGCTCAGGGAATAATGAATAATAAGATTACATCGGCTATTCAGGAACTGAAGGGCAGTTTAATAACGATGTTTGGCCGTGATGTGGAGTTCAAGCTTTTTGGTTCTGTAGCGAGAGGCGATGACAGAAAATATTCTGATATTGATCTTCTTGTGCTGCTTCCGGGGCAAGTCGATCACTCTGTCGAAGAAATGGTTTTTGACGCCGCTTACGATATGGAATTAAAATACAGCGTCGTTTTCGGCATTATCGTCTATGAAAAGGCATTCTGGAATTCCGAGCTTGCCGCCGTCATGCCCCTTCATCAGAACATCGATCGTGAAGGACTGGCTGTATGAAAGATACTCTGATCCGTGCCCTCTTCAATGAACACTTCGTCAAGGCCGGCATTGTCCCAGTAGAACTGGGTCGTCTATTCTCGCGCATGTATGACTTCAGACAAAAGAGCGATTATGGGGATTTCGTGAAGATCCAACCTGAAAAGGTGGGCGAATGGTTTGAACAGGCTGTGGCTTTTATAAATGAAATCGATCGGATTATTGAAGGGAGTCTGGGCTGAAACGACACAGAAAATGATAAAATCGACCATGTAACGCGGCGCCGGCCGAGTTCACCCGGAAACCCACGGCGATGATAGCGTCAAGGTTGTAGTGTTCAATCTCGCGGGCAACCTCGCGAGCGCCTTCCGGTCGAACTATTCGGAATTTCCGAATAGTTGCTGATGTCGCAATCTCACCTTACTGTAAGTAGTTGGCAAGATGCTCGTTGATCGTTGGAACGGTCACCTCGAATAGGGCCGCCATCAACTTTTGGGTCAACCAGACCGTTTCGTCCTCTCTCTAATCGCTAAGGTTTATTCAATCATGAGGATTGATTACACCAGTTTTCTTTTTCCGGCCAGAAGTAGAAAGTGAATGTCATGAAAAAATCGTCTGTTGCCTTTGCTTTGTCATGGTTGCTGATTTTCCTGATTTTGGGGCCTGCATTTGCCCAGACCAAGGAAGAGGGCTGGGGATTATTCAATAAGGCCTTGAAGTTAGAAGCGTCGCAGAAGAAAAAAGGACTGTAACGGAACCGTGGACTTTTGGCTTGACAAAACAGAAAAAACGGTAATAGTGGTATTATCGAAAATAGTCTCTAGCGGGTTCCGGTCAAAATTGAGGGGGTAGGCCTATGGAAGTTTTAACCGTTTTTCAGGCAAGCCAATACTGCGGCGTGTCACCCAAGACCATGGCAAATTGGATCGATGAAGGGCACCTCACTGCTTTCAGAACCGTGGGAGGCCACCGGAGGATCAGGAGACAGGATTTGGACTCTTTCCTTCGGAAGAAGGGCATGCCGATCCAGACTGAGCTTGAGGAAAGCGAACGAAATAAGATTCTCGTAATCGACGATGACAAGTTGATTGTCGAGACCATAGTTACTGCCCTGGAAGAGGAACCCTATAACTACGAAATTGTCTCTGCCTCGGACGGTTTCGAGGCCGGGATTCAGGTCAGTCATTTCCAGCCTCACCTCGTGATACTGGACATCATGATGCCCGACATTGACGGATTCGAGGTTTGCAAGAGACTCAAGCGGGATCCTGCGACCAGCCATGTTAAGATTCTCGTGCTCTCAGCCTACATGGACGAGGAAAATCACGAGCGAATGAAGCAGCAAGGGGCGGACGTATGTTTCTCAAAGCCCCTGCCTTTGGAGAAGCTTAAGAAAGAAGTGGCAAAACTTCTGGGAATCGGCTGAGAAACGACCACCGCATTAAAAGGGAGCCCGATCATGGAGTTGAAGGAATCATTAGAGAAAAGAAAGTTCATTATCACTTCTGAGATCTACCTTCCACAAGGACGTACGCCTGAGGAATATCTCAGCGAACTATATAATCTTTGGGGCCGGATTGATGGAGTTCGTTACCACCCATTTGCTGCGGATGCGGCTGTAAGTGATTCTCTGGCGTTGTGCCGTCTTCTCAGGGAGAGGAAATTTGATCCTGTCTTTGAGGTGATGACTCGGGACCGTAATCGGTTGGAGATACAGGACGCTCTGATTCATGCTTCTTCTGCAGGAGTAGAAAACCTTCTTGTGTTCAGCGAGGATTACCGGGTTACGGGGGATTCTCTTCAGGAGATGATGTTTTTTCAAGTGGACATGGGAAAATTCTTTTCAGTGATTGAGAATCTCCAACGAGGTACAGACGTACATGGGAAGGACCTTGATGGTGAAAAGGATTTCTTCATAGGGTCCGGTGTGGATGCCAGTGCAGGCGGCAGGGCCCCGGATTTGGAGATTCGGGAGATGGAGCAATTGGCGGAACGAGGAACCAAGTACTTCCTTACCACGCCTGTGTTCGATATTGACCAGTTTGCCGCATTTGTAAAGAGAGTTGCCCCCTTGAGAATTCCCGTAGTTGCTGAAATCATGATGCTGCAGTCCGGGATGCAAGCCCGCATGTTGAAGCGTTATGGTGGGATCTACATCCCTGATCACCTGATAGAAAGAATTGAGAGGGCCCCTGTGAAGTTCGACGAGTCCGCTAAGATCATGTTGGAGATGATCAATTCTATCAAGGATATCTGCGCTGGGGTTCACATTATTCCGTTTGGCTGGGAAGGCAAGATAGGCAAAATCCTGCAGGAAATTAGGCGATGGCGCTGAGGGCTCCGATGAACAGTGCCATGCGAGTTTTTGGTCAAGAGATCCGCCCCTATGAATAGTCGGGTGTTTCCGCCTGTATGAGGTAAAGCGGGACGGACAAACCTCGGAATTTGATTTAGCAGTTTCCTTTCAGACGGAGGTCCACATTGGAGACCGTTACCATTTCGCTTAACGGTCGCGAAGTTGCAGGATTGTCAGGCACGACGATTCTGGATCTGGCGAGGCAGGTCGGGGTGACGATACCGACGCTGTGCCATCACCCCGTGCTGAAAAGTGTCGGCGCATGTCGCGTATGCCTCGTGGAGGACGCAAAAACCGGCAGATTCCTCGCTTCCTGTGTTACACCTATCACAAAGGGAATGGAGATCCTCACTGATTCCCCAGCCGCTGTTGCGGCCCGACGTGGTGTTCTGGAACTCATTCTCTCCGATCATCCGTCAGCTTGTGTTGTCTGCAGCAAGGGAAACGAGTGTGTTCTACGCTCGCTGGCCAAGGACCACGGCATCTGCGACCCGGAACTGGACGCCATCAGGCGCTGGATGCCCATCCAGGAAGTGAATCCTTTCATAGTTCGAGACCTGACCAAGTGCGTGCTTTGTGGTCGCTGCATACGCGTGTGCAAAGACTTTGAAGCTGTCGGCGCGATCGAATATATGGAGCGCGGCTACAATAGCCATCCCGGCACAGCCGGCCGAACCCCGCTGGAAGGTTCGGAATGCAATTTCTGCGGCTCCTGTGTCGCGATCTGCCCCACCGATGCCCTTGCGGAAAGACAAAAGCTGTCACTAAGCTCAGGGAAGGATTACGCTGCGGGAATTTGCTCCTATTGTGGCACTGGGTGCTGCATGGAGTACGAACTTTCCGACGGAGTAGTGTCGGGAGCGAGAGGCATTATAGAAAGCCCCGTTAACAGTCTCTCTCTTTGCGTACGCGGACATTATGGACAGGATGCCTTGTCGTCTCCAGCCAGGCTCACCGATCCCCTTATCCGCCGGCAGGATGGGACATGGGGAAAATTCTCGTGGGATGAGGCACTGGGAGAAGTTGCCGGCCGTTTGACGGAAGTCATAGGACGGTGCGGTCCCTCGAGCATAGGAATTATTGCAGGGACCCGATGCTCCAACGACGAACTGTATCTTGCCGGGAGGTTTGCTCGGTCAACCATAGGGACCCCAAACATCGATTCCACAGCGAGGTTTTCTTCCGGAGCGGCAGTAGACGCACTGGCAGACGCTATGATGGCGATCCTGCCAACTGCTTCTCTTGAAACCATCCTGGAAGCCCAGACGATTTTATTGGTAGCAGCAAGGCCGGATTATAGTCACCCTGTTGTAGCCCGCAACATCCGACAGGCGGTCCGTAACAGAGGGGCAGCCCTGGTTCAACTCGATCCTCTGGTTACGAGCCTTAGTCCTTTCGCCGGAATCCACTTCAGAGAAGACACTGATACGCTGCCAAGTCTGTTGATCGAACTCATGAAGGAACTGATCACCGGCAGCCCGCAAACCGAGGATCTTCTCAGACACAGTGGAGTTAATGTCGAGGAATTGCTCTCATGTCTTGATACACTGCCCAAACACCAAGCTCCGAAGGAACAAATAAGAGAGGCGGCACTGCTCATGAGCGAGGAGAAAAAGATCGTTTTTCTCGTCGGCCCCATGGCAAGCAGAGCCGCTGAGGGCTATACACTCATTCGCCTAGTAGCGAATCTCGCCTTTCTCTGTGGACAGCCTCAGAGCGTTCTCTTCCTCTTCGAAGGATGCAACGAACTAGGGGCCTGGGAGATGGGCTGTTCGCCGAATCGGCTTCCAGGCTGTGTTTCGTTGGAGGACGCTACCGTCTTGGAGGCTCTCGGCATTGCTTGCGAAGCGGACATAGTTGCCCAGCCCGGGCTTGACGTCATGGGCATGATCCGTGGTGCTGAGACAGGGGATCTGAAAGCACTCGTGTTCCTCGGAGTTGATCCTCTGACGGTTTTCCCGGACACGGAGAGAACGCGAACAGCACTTGGCGGGATGGAGCTGGTTGTCCGCACCGGGTTGTTTCCCGCCCAAATTGAGGAATTGGCTGAATTTGTGTTTCCATCGGCTGCGATAACGGAGGCCGACGGGACATATATGAGCACTGAGGGTTGGGTTCAGAGAGTCTCGAAGATCACGGATCCTCCTGGAAACGCACGTCCCACCGCCCGGTTCATCATTGATCTTGCGGGAAGGTTGGGCTCTCCGATGGGCTTTCTCACTGCAAGAGACATATTCGAGGAGATACAGACTGTCTGTCCGGCATGGCAGGCACTGACATGGGCCGATGTAGGAAAACGTGGGGGTATGCCCCTTTCCAAGCACGACGAGAGGCACGTGTCGCGAGATCCTCAGGAAAATGGTCAGTCAGGTCTCTATGTGCCGGCGGATTCTTTCCCCGCTCGCGTTCAGGCCCCGCCGGAGCGTCCCTGGAGGGTGTTTCCGGAGGAACTGACCGTTCATCCGGGTGATGGAGTGGTTTCAGCTCAATCGTATGGGCTGGCCCGATTCGCCAGAGAGGACACGGCACGGATGAATCCGACGGATGCCGCAAGAATCAAAGCCGAGAACGGAGCATTCATACTGGTGAGTTCTGAAGCAGGGGAAATCAAAGTACGACTTTCGGTGGATCCCCGTGTTCCTCCTT
Organism: uncultured Desulfomonile sp.; assembly: GCA_903853735.1. Next base: position 5,743 of record CAINUH010000433.1, read on the forward strand.
CCGGTATCGTCATTCCAGCAGGCGGCCCCAGGTACATCCTTCAGAGACTTCTCTTGTGGCCTGAGGAATATGATCCTCCTGGCTGGGTCCACACTTTCGTTTCCATATCGACGGTGGAGGAGTGATGGAGCCTGGTTTTGACATAGAGCGGCTGGAAGAAGTTTTGAACGGGATAAAGCCTGCTCGGGAAAACCTTATCCCGGCACTGCAGACGGTTCAGGAAGAATTCGGCTACATTGCTCCCGAGAGCATACCAGTAGTGGCCAAGCACATGGGGGTTTTTCCTTCCGAGATTTCAGGCATAATAACGTTCTATGCCCAGTTCTGCACCACACCCCGCGGCCGCAATGTCATACGTGTGTGCCGTGGAACCGCTTGCCATGTCCGGGGAGGGAGGACCGTTCTCCAGACCGTAAAGAAGTTCACGGCGATAGAGGATGGCGAAACCTCGGTTGACATGCGTTTCACCCTGGAGACCGTCGCTTGTTTGGGAGCGTGTGCCCTGAGCCCGGTTATGGTAGTGAACAAGGCCTATTATGGCAAGCTGAACCCTGGGAGGATTGAGGCCGTCCTCAAGAACCTCTCGTGATATGGTGATATTATGGACCGTCTGAATTCCGCTTCTGATCTTGAGAGGTTACGCTTGACAGTCCGACGCCGGCGAGATCCTTCTTTGGTAGAGATAGCCGTGTGCGGAGACACAGGCTGTCGGGCCTGGGGAGCGGAAGAGGTTATCTCACGATTTGAATCGGAACTCCGAGAGCAGGGAGTCGCCGACAAGGCAATCTTAAAGCGGGTGGGATGTCCAGGCTTTTGCGAGCGAGGACCGCTGGTAACGATTAGGCCCCAGGGTATTTTTTATCAAAGAGTCTTGCCGGAAGATGTCCCTGAAGTGGTTTCCGAGACCTTGAAGAAGAGCAACATCCTCGGAAAGTTGCTGTTTACGGCTCCTGATAGTGAGAAGCGTTTCGTCTACGAGTCGGAGGTACCTTTCTATGCTAAGCAGAAAAGGTCGGTGCTCGCTCTCAACGGAGTTGTTGATCCTACCTCTATCGAGGACAGCATAGCTTTTGGAGGGTATACAGCCCTGGAAGAAATTCTATCTTGGGAAGCCACGCGGGTTATAGACACCATCGAACGGGCCGGATTGAGAGGGAGGGGCGGGGGCGGTTTCCCGACTGGAACCAAATGGCGATACGCTCGGTCGGCTGCCGGAAAGCGCAAGTTCATCATCTGCAACGCAGATGAAGGGGACCCAGGGGCCTTTATGGACAGGGCCATCCTGGAAGGGAATCCTCACTCCATCGTAGAGGGGATGATAATTGGCGCCTACGCCATTGGAGCGGGAGAAGGGTACATATACTGTCGGGCGGAGTATCCTCTTGCCGTAGAACGTTTGGGAATCGCAATTCACCAGGCCGGCGTACTCGGCTTGTTGGGACAGAATATCCTGGGGAGCGGGTTCAATTTCGACATACGGCTTTACCAGGGTGCAGGTGCTTTTGTTTGCGGAGAAGAGACCGCTCTTATTGCCTCGATAGAAGGGCGCAGAGGGATGCCTCGTCCCAGGCCGCCCTTCCCTGTTCAGAGCGGACTTTTCGGATGCCCCACAGTGATCAACAACGTCGAAACTTTTGCCAACGTTCCCCGTATCATTTCCATGGGGCCCGATGTCTACGCTTCCGTGGGGACAGAGAAGTCTAAAGGCACGAAAATTTTCTCGCTCACCGGCAAAGTGAACAACACCGGACTGGTCGAAGTGCCAATGGGCGTGACCATCCGAGACGTAGTATTCGACATCGGAGGCGGAATACCTAAGAACAGGAGGTTTAAGGCTGTTCAAATGGGGGGCCCTTCAGGAGGATGCATTCCTGAAAAATTCCTGAACTTGCCGATCGACTACGATTCCCTTCAGGAAGTTGGGTCCATCATGGGATCCGGCGGTATGGTGGTCATGGACGAGAACACCTGCATGGTGGAGGTGGCTCGGTACTTTCTTTCATTCACGGCCGAAGAATCCTGTGGGCAGTGTTCACCTTGCCGTATCGGCACCCGCCAGATGCTCAACATATTGACGCGGATCACCTGCGGGCAGGCCACAATGGCCGACTTGGATCGTCTGCAAAGGATCGCTCTTCAGGTGAAGAGTACCAGCCTTTGCGGCCTGGGGCAGACATGCTCAAATCCGGTGCTCTCTACTCTTCGGCACTTCCGGCATGAGTACGAAGCGCACATATTAGCCAAGAGATGCCCTGCAGGGGTGTGCGACGCCCTGGTACTTTCTCCATGCCAACATGCGTGCCCCGCCGGAATCGATGTCCCCGCCTACGTGGCGTTTATCGCCCAGGGGGATTTTTCTAAAGCCTTGGATGTGATTCGGGAACATAATCCCTTCCCGGCAGTCTGTGGGCGTATATGTCACCATCCGTGTGAGGACAAGTGCCGACGAGGTGAGGTAGAGCAGTCCTTGTCCATACGATATCTGAAACGTTTTGCCGCTGACTGGGTTTACGAAAACCTGAAAGACCCCTCGGAACCGTTCCCAATAACCAAGACCAAGCAAGTGGCCGTGGTAGGGGCCGGGCCCGCCGGGCTTAGTTGTGCGTTCTTTCTTGCGAAGATGGGGTACAAGACCATTGTTTTCGAGGCCCTTCCAACCGGTGGGGGCATGCTTGCAGTGGGCGTTCCGGAGTTCCGCTTACCCAAGGAGGTGCTGGAACGAGAGATTGGTTACATCGAGTCTAAGGGGGTGGAGATCTATTACGACAGCCCCATCAACGAATATCACACTGTGGATGACCTCAAGGCCGAGGGTTATGACGCAGTTTTCATCGCTGCCGGTGCACACAGAAGCCAGGAATTGGGAATTCCTGGTGAAGATGGAAAGGTCGAAGGTCTCGTGCAGGGGCTTCACCTACTCAGGGGCGTCAAGACCGGGGAGCTTCTCCGAGTAGGAAACCGGATCCTGATCATCGGAGGGGGAAATACAGCCATCGATGCGGCTCGTAGCGTTCTACGAAAAGGGGCCCTGCACGTGACCGTACTGTATCGCCGCTCCAGAGAAGAGATGCCTGTCTCCTCAATCGAGTTTCGTGAGGCCGAAGAAGAAGGGGTGGATTTTCAGTTTTTGGTGTCTCCAACGAGAATAGAATCGAGCGAAGGTATGATCCGGGGAGTAAGGTTCATCAGAATGAAGCTGGGAGAGCCGGATGATTCCGGCCGGAGGACGCCTGTGCCTATCGAGGGGAGTGAGTTTTTCCTTGAAGCCGACATGGTAATTCCAGCAGTGGGACAAGTGCCTGATCTCAGCTTCCTGCCCCCTGACTTCCAGTTGGAACGAGTGGCCTGGGGCGCTCTCAAAGTAAACCCAGATACTCTCCAGACGAATATTCCCTGGATCTTTGCAGGGGGAGACTTTGCTACCGGCCCATCTATGGCCATATTCGCCATAGCGGCGGGAAGACGAGCAGCCCTGAGCATTGATCGCTACTTCCGAGGAGTCAAGGGACCGTTGATCATAAGAGACGAACAATATTACCTTCGGCCTGAGCCGCCCCCTGAACCGGAAAGGCTCGACCAAATCAGACCTCGTGTCGCTATGCCACGCATGCGTCCTGAGGAAAGGATTACTGGATTCGATGAATTTGAGAAAGGTTTCAGGGAACAAGAAGCGAAGATGGAGGCTTCTCGGTGCCTCCGATGCGACTTGGAACGCATCAGGGATATGCAAACCGAAGATTGGTAGCCGAGGCCTGTGAGCAGCCTATTTCATATACTGAGCATTAACAGTAGAATCCGAGGGTAATGCGGCTACGGCCAGGAAATTTGCACAGGGGTATTTCGCCACAAAGGGACCAGCCATGAAAACAATTACGCGAACAAAACCTTTCGAGCAGATCTTGGAAGATATTTCTTTGGATACCAGGGTGTTCATAGTTGGATGCGGCACGTGTGCGACCCTGTGCCACACCGGCGGGATTGACGAGGTCGCTGCCATGGCTGAAAGGCTTACCGTGGCCGGCAAAATTGTAACCGGAGTTGCTGTTCCTCCTACTGGTTGCGATGAAGTTACCGGCGAAATGCGGTACGTTTTCAGAGATCAGTTACGTGCCGCTGACATTGTTCTGGTCATGTCTTGCGCCTTCGGCGTGCAGACCGCAGCTTCACAGCTCAAGAAACCTGTTGCGCCTGCCCTTGACACCCTTTTCATGGGTAAGGAAGGCCCTGCAGGCCATTATTCAGAGATCTGCATGCAATGTGGCGAATGCGTGCTGGTGTACACGGGTGGGATCTGTCCCGTGACTGCCTGTCATAAGGGACTTCTCAACGGCCCCTGTGGCGGAACCGACAACGGCATGTGTGAAGTAGGTAACGGTAGAGAGTGTGCTTGGACGCTCATTTACAACAGGCTTCAGAGTCAGGGGAGACTTGACCACATGCGGCGATATCATCCCCCTAAGACACACAACGCTGTGCTCAGGCCGGGGATTATCGATCTTACTCACTCTCGCGAGGAAGCCGCTGCACAGTAGAACAAAGGTTTTATCTTGCGAATGCGCAAGAGACCGGTCCCAACATCATGATCTAACGCAAGCCCATCGCTGGGAACGAGGTGGCTGATGAGTCGATTCAAAGAAGCTCTCGATTCCGGGAAGTTCGTTATTACTGCCGAGATAGGTCCTCCAAAGGGCGTCAACGTAGAACCTATGAAACACCACATTGCCCTGCTCAAGGATCGAGTCGACGGCCTCAACGTAACTGATAACCAGAGTTCCGTGTTGAGGTATCCCTCTCTTGGTGGAGCACTTCTGGTGAAAGAAATGGGGGGCGAGCCCATTCTTCAGATGACGTGTCGAGACCGAAACAGGCTGGCGCTCCAGGCTGATCTTTTTTTTGCCTACAGTCGTGGTATCACCAATGTGCTCTGTCTCACCGGTGATGCAGTGGTTGTCGGAGATCACAAGGATGCCAAGGGGGTCTTTGATCTCGACTCGGTACAGTTGCTGGATGCGATTCACACACTCTCTGAAGGCAAGGATTTGGCGGGCAACCCCCTCGACGGAACACCGCGTTTCTGCAAGGGAGCCATTGTGACACCCGAAGCGCAGCCCCTGGAACCACAACTTCTCAAATTCGAGAAGAAAATCGAGGCCGGCGCCGAGTTCATTCAGACCCAGGCCATCTACGATTTGACCAATTTCAGTAATTTCATGGATTATGCGAGAAAGTTCCAGGTCAAGATCCTGGCCGGTATTGTCGTGCTGGTAAGCGCGGGAATGGCCAAATTCATGAACAAGAATGTGCCGGGTATATTCGTCCCGAAAGCGCTCATTGACGAGTTGGCTGGAGCGCCCAAGGGCAAGGCGCTGGAGACCGGTATCAACATTGCTGCCCGGACGATCCGGACTATCAGAGACGGACGGATGGCCGACGGGGTTCACATCATGGCCATAGGCAGAGAGGAATCCGTTCCGCGAATCCTTGACATGGCTGGAATACATTGAAGAATTGTTACCTGGTCACAGTGAGGTAGAAATGTCTCGTCATACTGTCTTGTCAGTCATCGATATGAACATGGAGGACATTGAGGACCGCCTACTGACAATCGAACGAAGCTATGAGGAATTTTTCGCCGAGGCCCGAGACGGCTTCTTCATCTCGACGCGTGAAGGTGGGCTTATAGATTGCAACGACGCTCTGGTGGACATGTTGGGCTACAAAGTGACTGAGGAAGTCTTGACGCTCGATCTTTTCAGCGACATCTGGATGAACTCGCAGGACAAGGCGGCTTTTCAGGCAAAGATCGAAAGTCAAGGAGAAGTCAGGGACTACGAGGCCGTTTTCAGAAAAAAGAGCGGTTCACCTCTCAACGTGGAGTTGTCTGCTCAAGTATGGAGGGACCGATACGGCAACATTGGGGGATACCGTGGATTTATTGTGGACGCCACCCATCGGAAGTTCATGGAGGACCGGCTTCAGAAGACAGAGATCAAGTTCGGAGAGTTGTTCGAAAACATACTGGACGGGGTGTTCATCTCAGACGCGGACGGGAGAGTCATAGACTGCAATAGTGCCTTGTGCGGCATAGTGGGTTACACTCGAGAAGAATTCCTCGGCATGGACTACTACAAAGAACTCTTTGTCAGTGCCGACGATATAGCCGATTTCAGAAAAAAACTCACATCGGAAGGCTCAGTTAGAGACTACGAACTCCAGGCACGCCTGAAAGACGGGAGTGTGCGAGACATTTCCATGAGTGGCTATGCCAGTATGAACAGTTCGGGAGAAATCATCAACTACCAGGGTCTCATGAGAGATGTCACGGAAACAAAGCGCATACGTGCCCAACTGATACAGACCGAATCAGCCATGGGGAGAATGGCATCTCAACTCGCTCACGAACTCAACAACCCCATATACGGCATCATGAACTGCCTGGAACTGCTCAAGGACGCTATTCCCGAAAGCAACGAGAGGAGAAGGTATCTGGATCTGGCCTATAATGAGTGTCAGCGCACTTCGGGACTCTTGATCAAGATGCTGAAGTTCTTCAAACCGGACAACGAAGAGAAAAAGCCTACAGACGTCAATAAACTTTTGGAAGAAACTCTTCTCTTTTATGAAAGGCAATTCAAAAATCTCAACATTCGCGTGCATGTGGACCTGTCCTTGGACCTCCCTCAAGTAATGGCCATCGGAAGTCAGTTGAAGCAAGTTTTTATCAACATGATCATAAACGCCAATACGGCCATGCCCTCTGGAGGAGACCTCAGTGTGACCAGCAGATTCAGACCGGAAGAAAATGACGTCGCGGTGACCATCCGGGATAGTGGCGTCGGAATATCTCCTGAATACCGGGAAAGAATCTTCGAAGCCTTCTTCACCACAAAGAAAAAGGTGAAAGGAGTAGGACTGGGCCTCAGCATATCTTACGGGTTCATCCGAGAGCACGGCGGCAGGATTGATGTGCAAAGCGAAGTAGGCAAGGGGACCACGTTTAATATTTATTTACCAAAGGACGGACAAAAGGCCGGGAGCAGCCGAAATCCCGAAACGAGTGATTTTCTGCGATTGTAGTTGCCAACGCCATTTCCTCAAGATAAGAAACGAACTTTCGGTGACTCAGGACACACGGGTACTGAAAGACGTTGAACAATCGAGGGTCTTTAGCAACTTGCCTTTAGAGACAGGCGGAGGGCGGTGTCATACCCGTTCCTTGAACTCCACCCCCAAAAGCC
>CAINUH010000434.1 GCA_903853735.1 uncultured Desulfomonile sp.
AGCTCCGGGACTTCATGAACGAAGCCATACTGTTTTAGCAATTGCCCCACCCAGACATAGTCTTCCTCTTTGAGCTTCCCAACGCCTGCCTCATCACCCTTTGGCATGACCAAATCTTTCATTCGAGCCAGCATCCATTTCTGATGGTTCCTGTTGGTACCTGTGTGGACCGCTTCTGTATGCTTCATGACAAGGTCCAGCGCCTCTTCGGGGTTGTCGAAAGCGTAAATCCATCCCTTGATGGAAGCCTCAACAAACCGCTGACACATGTCAGGATCTGATTCATAAGTCTTTTCCAGAGTGAACAAACCGTCTTCGGGGAAGCTTGGTCCGAAATCGCTTAGAATAAAAACGGTAAGTTCGTCTTTATTAAACCCACTGTTGATAATAGTGTTGTATTCATTGTACCACATTCCGGAAATAGCATCGACGCCTCCCTTAAGCAACAATGCTACGGAAGAGTAATTGGGAATTATCTCCACGTTGATGCCATATTTACGAAAGAAAACCATTGGTTCCAAAAGAAAGTGGCCGGTCCAAAGGCCCACCTTTTTCCCATGAAGATCTTTTGGAACCATGATCCCGCTGCTTTTTCTTGCCACCAGAAGTAAAGCAGACTTCTGGGTTATCTGAGCCAATTCGACTATTCTTAGCCCGGAAGCTCGCATCTCGATCGCGTTGGAGAGCCAACCTGTGCAGAAAGTGGCTTGCCCAGAGACCATGAGTTCAAATGACGGCTTTCCAGGGCCGCCTTCGAGCAGAGTCAGATCAAGCCCTACATCGCGGTAGAAACCTTTTTCCAGGGCAACCATGTAACCGGCAAACTGGGCTTGAGGAATCCATTGAGGTACGAGAGAAACCTTTGTAAGATCAGTTTGCTCTGCTAAACCATTTGCAGGCTGGACCAGAATGAGCAGGCATAGGACCAAGCCTACCGGTACTATTTTTACCTTGAACGAGTTTACCATGATAACCTCGCGGTCCTTTTCAAGGGATGTTCGAGCCTGACGTGGGGTGCCCTCTTGCGTTGCGTTAACCCTATCATCTTCGAACTTTATATGACAGTATGATTCGTATGTTGATCACTAAATGATCTGTGATGGTAGGGATTTTCGCGGACAGTATTTGAGCGGCTGCTTTCATGAAACTTTTGGTCACAATAGATGTTGAGGAAGAAGGACTCTTCAGAGGCATTTACGAACGCACCGATGTTCAGGTGAGTAATGTCCCCGCTCTATACAAGCTGGATTCGATTTTCCGTGAGTGGGGCATTCATCCTACCTTGCTGTTGACTTACCAGGTCGTCGGATTTGCACCTTACGGAGATCTGATGGCTGATCTGAAAGAACGATGGGGTGCTGAAATCGGAGCCCACCTCCATCACTGGAACACCCCCCCCTTGATAGACCTCCCCCACCGCGACCCCGTGCCTTCGGAACTGATTCCTGTTGAGATCCTCCAATCTAAGATGAATACCTTGCTTGAGGCTTTCGACGCTGTGGGAGTCTCGCCTGTATCCTTCAGGATGGGCCGGTTCAACATGGGGACGAGGATGTTTTCAGTCCTGGAAAAGACTCCAATTCTTGTTGATAGCAGCGTGGCCCCATTGAGAAGGGAATATGGAGGCCCGGATCATTTCGCAGCCCAAATTGACCCTTACTTTCCCGACCCGGCTGATATTGTGCGTCCCGGATCTTCGTCCATCCTCGAGGCACCGATCACCATAGTTCCCCTCACACCGGCTCTCGGACATTATCTGGAACAACTGCGCACACGAGCCATTTTCCCGGATTCAATGGTTTCGTGGGTTGCGCCTAACCTCTGCTCAATACCGGTACAGCCGGTTTGGACAGGGCTTAAGAGACTGAAGATCGCCGTAGATCTCCACCGCAGACGAGGCGGGCAAGTGCTGACGATATTTTTTCATTCTTCTGAATTGATGCCAGGAATCTCTCCACAACACCCCTCTCCTGCACATGTAGATCGGTTCCTGCAAAAATTATCGAGATTTTTCGCGTGGCTTCATAAATCAAACTCCGTGGAGTCTCTCACCTTATCCCAACTCCGCAGTGCCTATGCCGGCTGATTTGTGAATATGAATTCCGCATCGAGCAACAGGGTCAAAACCCGGGCTGGAGAACTTTCACGAGACACTCTTGAAGTTCAGTTTCAGAGCAGTGTTGTTAATGTAACGGCGCAATGAAAAATTACTGGTCACCTGCTCCAAATTGATGGTTAGACCGACGTCTCTAAGTTCTTTGAGCACCAGGACCGGAGAGTGACTGAAATTCATTCGCTGAAGCACCTGGTGAATAGTGTGCGCAGACGCGTTTCCCGGAGGAGGAACAGTCCTGTTTTCGCGGGTAGACACAAGGTGATAGCTTAATGTTACGTGATAATTACCTACCTCGGTGTCCAGGTTTACATCAGGCCTTGAAGTTTCGTTTTCTTCCAGCTCTCGATCCCTGTAGCGCCGAAAAATGGTCTCCGTCAAATTTTGTTGGCACAGGTACAGCGTGGATGAAAAATCATAGACATCTATGGGGCGACGCTCTTGTTTCTCAACAAAAGTGTTGCCGTAAGATAGCCTTGTTTGTTTGTGAAAAGGTTCGTTCTTGTTGACTATGAGATCGATGATGATGTTCCCCATTGAACAGGAAAGAGAGATCGGATTGTCCCCTGCATCAATCCCTTGGTGCTGTATCTTTTCAATTATGAGTTCGTGCGGGTGACCTGCAATAAGTCGTTGTACAATCTGTTGCATAAAAAAAGGGTTTGTATTGAACTTTTCCGACAGGATGATCCTGTGCATCTCTTGGAGGTGCATCTCTATGAAATAGTTTTCCGCCTCAACATACATACTTACGTTGAGACCCTGTACATCGCCGGCCAGATATCGTCGCCAGATCTCGTGAAGATTGTACTCCTTCATGAGTCCCAGAACAGTGATCAGATCGAAACCGTCGAGGAGGCGATTCTCGCTGCGACAAACCGGGTACACAGTATGCATAATGTGATGATCCTCTTGGCGGTCTTCGGCCGGGAACCTCTGCCCCAGACATTCATGATTCGGCGGCAACTTGGTTTCAGCGCTATTGCAATTACAGGGCCCGCAGGAATTCGGGTCTGAGGCTTGTCCTGTCACCCGCTTCCAATACTTTGTCTATAGCCGCCACGATTTTGGTTTTGTCTTTCGGAAGAGTGGCCTTCACCGGCAGGTAATTCGACGCGTGATTAGACCTGAATACGCAATTGGTAAAGGAAGATTCGGCTATCATGGTCCTCAACTCACGGATGAGTCCGAATGGATCCGGAAGTTGAAATTGTCCCTGAAGGTAGTCTCCGTGTAAAGGGGTTCCCGGTACCAGAATGACGCTCAATGCTCCCACGTAGTCGGGATCCAGGTCAGTCAGTATCCTGGCGGTATCTAGAGCATGGGCCTGGCTGCCTGTAACCCCGCCTATCCCGAGCAACACCGTCACCGAAAGCAGTATCCCGGCTTCTTTGACCCTGTGACCTGCCTGTACAAGCTCAGCGTACGTAGCGCCCTTGCATATTTTTTCCAAGAGAACCTCACTACCGGTCTCCACCCCCATGTAAATTATATCCAGTTCAAGTGCCTTGAGCGCTTTCAAGTCCTCAACGGATTTGTGAAGAATGTTGCCCGCATTGGCATATATGCCTATTCTTTCCACCGAGGGGAAAGCCTCTCTGACCGCCTCTAATATCTCCACCAGCTTTTTCTGAGGGATACACAGGGCATCGCCATCCGCAAGAAAAACCCTCTGAATAGGACCCATGTATCGGGCCTCGGCCAGATCCTCCTTAATCTTATCTATGCTGCGAATAGCAAAAGACTTGCCCTGGTAACTGCCGCAAAACGTGCACTTGTTGTGATGGCAACCCAGGGTGGCTTGAATTATGAGACTCCCTGCCTCGCTTGGAGGACGATAAACTGCGCCTTCGTATCTCACGATCTTTTTTCTCCACTCACGATTCAGTTTTGATTAAACCGGTCATACCAAATGGCTTACCGGTATTGTATACCGTCTCGGACGAATGTATCAAATTCTTTGGTTGCCGCATCAATTGCATCACCGTCAGCTCTTAAAAATATGTAATAAATATATGAATCCCCCTGAACGAGGTATAAAACTCTCTGTTCAGGGATAACCGGGCTGTAAAGGACCGGGATTGGTTTTCCCGTGAGCGGATCTTCCATGGTCATGGTTGTCCAGCCCTCTGAGATCTTGTCGCGTCCCTCTCCCAGTTTCTGTTCTACACGTTTTCTCTTTCGTATGTACTTGGTTCTGAACACAACCTTGTAGGCATTGTGTCCACTTACCTTAACGTATTCCTCGCCGTCTCCGGGCCGGATTATTTCACCACCGGGAAACAGCGCAGGATAATGTATGGCCAGATTCTCCAGAGGTCGAGGCGTTTTGGTCGTCCTCACCTCGATGAATATGTTGTCGCTCCCATCGTTGAATCTGGCGGTGGAATCATCTTGGTATATGACAGGATAAGGTTGGGATTTGATTTCCGTGATGCCCCTGCTTCCAAAGCAGCCGGGAAGGACGAATAGTACACCCGCAGAAATCAAAACACGAAAGCAAATCCCTGTTGAGTACACATTCATATAGTCATGTCATACCACATGTCGGACACTATGGGCAGCACCCTACAACCGAATGTCGGTCACAACCAACCGAATATCATCATTGATTTGAGCAGACCCGCGGCTCTGCACAAATTACGGGCGATCCCGTTGCACAGGACGGACATACGAGTCCGCACCCTCCGGCAGGCTGCACGCGCTCTCATCACCGCATGAGTCGCACGACACGCAAAAGAACCTGTCGAGCGATTTGTCCTCAGCATTGAAAGCGGCTCCAACTTCTTCCGGATTTGCAGACCCGCATACGGGACACTCTCTCGGCGCTTTCTCGGGATTTACGAATATTTTCGTAAACTCTTTGCCGCATTCGTTACACTTATATTTTAGTATAGGCATAGCCGTCCTCCTCCAGTTCCTTGTTTACAGGCAATGACCATTCCCGTTGCCTTCGGATGGACTTGTCTCTACCGCATCATAGCGCCAGGACGGCACAACATCAAGACGTTTCAAGGGTGGAAATTCACTGATTGAAGCCGGTTTGGCCAAACCGGGGTGTATTCCCAATTAGTCTTGACTTTTTGGGAAGTGGGGCCACAATAGTCGCTATGAATAGATTGCTCAGCCCATACATCAAAAACGACCTCCCCGAAAAAATCGTGCTCCTCAGCGGTCCCCGCCAATCCGGAAAAACGACCATTGCAAAGATGCTCGTCCGGGACTTTGACTATTTCAATTACGACCTTGCCGAGCACCGCGTGGCGCTCATGGAAAAAAGCTGGCGACGGGATTGTGCTCTGGTTATTTTCGACGAACTCCACAAGATGAAGAACTGGAAATCGTGGCTGAAGGGCATCTATGATACGAGCGGACTGAAGCCGCCCATGCTCGTGACGGGAAGCGCAAGGCTCGATACGGCCCGCAGGACCGGCGATTCCCTCGCCGGCCGTTTCTTTGCGTACCGCCTGCATCCCCTGGATCTTAAGGAGGTCAAGACCCTTCTTACGTCTGAAGAGGCGTTCGACCGGTTCATGCGATTCGGAGGATTTCCTGAACCGTTCCTGAAAGGCCAAGAAATATTTTACAACC
>CAINUH010000435.1 GCA_903853735.1 uncultured Desulfomonile sp.
CATTTGGTTGTGGATATAAGAATCGGGGGAGAGACGCTGAATCGCCGTTACCCAATAGACGGAAAAGTGTTTCATTCCAGCGCAATTTCCCTGATGCCTGCTCTTAAAGGACTGAAAGAGGGGGAATCTTATTCTTTTGTGGTATTCAATGCCGAAAAACAAAAAATGGACACAGTCGAACAGCAGGTATTTCTGGTAAAGGGAACGCCGGGTCCTAAGGGAGCCGTATGGAAGGTCAAAAATAAATATGGACCATCCGTGGTCTACTCCTGGCTTGATGGTAAAGGGCTGACGGTGATTGAGAAAGCTATGGCCGGTTCTCTCATTACTTTGCTCGAGGACGCGGCCGCGGCCAAGGATTTCCTGGAGCGGAAGGGCGCTCCAAGAGCAGGCGCCACTGAAACGGGATATGTGCTTTCGGGAGCGTCGAGACGAGTTGGATGCGCTCCAAATCGCGAACCCGGTGAAGTAGTCTCAAGTCGTGATCAGGTATTGAAATGTAAACTGTGTGCTCTTATAATCGTGATGAGGGCTTGAGCCGTATTAGTCTGAGGGGAGGTATCGTATCGCCGTGGACATCTGTAAAATCACCTATTGTGGAGCTTGAAACTACAAACCCAGGGCCGCCGGACTGGCGGAAGATTTAAGAACAGAACTGGGAGTTCAATCAGAACTTGTTGAATCCAGTGGAGGAGTCTTTGAGATTGAATATGGAGGCAAGCTCATTTTCTCAAAGAAAAAAGTGGGCCGCTTCCCGGAACACAGCGAGGTGGTGAACCTTATCAAGAAAGCTGAGTAAATCTCACAACAGTTTTCAGCCCGGTTTGAGGTTTAACTCGGTCTCTGTATGATTGAGACCGCCCATCTGATCAACACAACGTGACCCGTTCCCTATGGGACAATCTCGGGTCAACATGAAATGAGGTGAAATGGTGGTCGAATGCTCCCAGTGCAAAGGAATTGCCCGGGTTGATGAGAGCATACTTTACTCATCCGCGCGGGTGAAAATTCGTTGCCCCCATTGCGCGGGCACAGGGTTTGTGCTGTTCTCTCCCGCAATGGACCATGAGATTGATGAGTTTAGGGGGGACCGGCAAATAGGGCGGTCAGCCGAATCATCGGTCGTTGCTGACCGGTTCAAAGCTGGAAAGTCTCCATTAGACCCGTCGATCAAGGAAGTCGATCCGACACTACCTGCTGATGCTTTCGAGGATTTTCGTGCCCGATCCGGCAAAGAGATGTCGACCCTCGAAACAAAGTACATCTTATCCAGGTCAAAGCTCCTCTTGTTGGCAGCACTATCACTGGCGGTAGTGGCCTTTTTTGCCCTGGTGGTCAATCTGATCCTTCCAGGGCCGTCAGGGGAAGGGTTCATGAGAGGCGTCAGCTATCAAGAGCCCACCCGAAAGCCTTGACTCCGTAAAGCAGAATTTGGGATTCGCGCAGTGATCATTAGACGTTCAGTTCAGGAACAGAGGGAGAGATCCTTCTTAGCCCCTTATGCAATTCTCTCGGAGAATACCAAGGGCAGGGTTTATCCGGAAAACGAGTGCCCTTTTCGGACAGCCTTCCAGAGGGATAGGGACAGAATCATACATTCTAAAGCCTTCCGACGACTTGAGTACAAAACGCAAGTTTTCGCATACTACGAAGGGGACCACTATAGAACCAGGCTCACCCACACTCTGGAAGCCGCGCAGATAGCTCGCAGTGTGGCCCAGTACCTGGGAGCGAACGATGATTTGACCCATGCGGTGGCACTGGCTCATGACCTGGGGCATACACCGTTCGGCCATGCCGGGGAACATGCTCTTCACGACCTGATGGAGGACCATGGAGGGTTCGAACATAACTGTCAGTCACTCAGAGTGGTGGATATTCTTGAAGCAAGGTATCCGGACTTTCCAGGACTGAACCTTACCTATGAGACTCGTTGCGGAATCATCCGCCACGCTACTGTCTACGACACACCTTCACCTGACGCCGCCATTGAATTCATGTCCGAACCTCAACCCTCTCTGGAAGCTCAAATCGTGAATGTGGCGGATGAGATAGCCTATAACTGCCACGATATCGAAGATGGGCTCAGCTCTGGTTTCTTCGACGAACAAGACCTTTCCGAACTTTATCTTTGGACCGAGGTGACCCGTATCATCAGAGATCGCCACCCGGACCTGGACAGGGACACTTTTCGCTACCAGTGTATTCGAGCACTTATAGATACGTTTATACGCGATCTGGTCGCTCAAACGGACAACGCCATGTCTGTAGGAAACTTCCTGAAGCCCTCGGCTATAGCTGAGGCTGAACTGCCGGTGGTGAATTTTTCTCAGAAGATGAATACGTGGAAGGAAGATCTGAACAAGTTTCTCCACACCAGATTCTACACGCACCACAAGATTCTCAGGATGCAGTACAAAGCGTATCGTTTGCTGAGAGACCTTTTTGAAGAATACATTGAGCGGCCCCCGCAACTTCCGCCTGGTGTTCAAAAGAGGATTAAGGAAGGGCGGGAAAGCTTGCCAAGGATAGTCACCGATTACATTGCGGGCATGACCGACCGGTTCGCTCTCGATGAACACAGGAAATTGTTTCTACCATACGAGTACTGACAGGTTCGTTTGAATAAGCTCAGTCCGGTGCGATTTAACCCAATCCATCGTCTCGCCCCCATCTTATGGCATAACTTATTGTTGCCATTTGAATCACCGTCATTCAATTCGTGTCACGCGCCTAACTGTGCGCGTCACTTTTCACTTGCTGATGATTCTTCCATTCTCCTGGCTGTTTCCAGGTCTTCAGGTGTGTTGATATTCATTACGAAACGAAATTCTGGGTCGAAGACGGCTAAATCCTTCTGGGGAACTTCCAGCAGTCTGACTTTGCGAAATAAATTTATAATCTTAAGGTCTTCTTTTAGTATAAGCTCACGGATGTGAGGCAGGCACCTGCAAGAATAAATGGCGTGAAGCGGTTCCAGCCAGCCGGATATTCGGGGAACTACCACATCATAGTCATCGATGAGACTCACCATGTGGCCGATTACTCCCTCGTTCAGGAATGGCATGTCGCATCCCACAAGGAAGCCGTACCTGCCGGCGCATTCACTCAAGCCCGTGAAAAGCCCACCTATAGATCCGCAACCTGGAATGAGATCGCCAAACAAGGGAAGACCTAAAAATCTAAAATCTTCCGGGGTATTGGTTATAATAACGATGTCCGGGATTACGCGGGCTAAAGTGTCTCGTACGCGTTCAACCAAAGGTTGCCCACCGACGTCCAACAGAGCCTTATTCACCCCGCCCATGCGACGGGACTTGCCCCCTGCCAGCACAATTCCTGAGACCAGCCCAACGGCGTCGGAAATTTCGTTCAGGCAATCGTTAATCATACGAGGATCGTTTTTTACTTCGGAACCCAGTGGCATCAGCGGGGGATTCCGTTGTGGTCATTAAGAGCAAGGCGTCGGACAGTCTTTCGCCCGACAGTCCCTCTCAAAATCAGGATTCGATATCTTATCAAATCGAGGATGGGAGCAATCTGAGTCTTTGGGTACTTCGAATTGGTCACCGGTTACAGTTGTGCGACAGGCTGCCCCATCAATATTTCTGCGGTGTTTTTTCAAGTTGGCTGCCGGTATTGCCTCGTGCGGGAGATAGCGCTTCAGTACCAGCCGGCTCTTTGTTCATCCGGTCAACCTTATTCTGTAACTCGTAGTGTTTTTCAGATAAATCATTTAACTGGCGCAAACTTCCTTTGAGGCATTCCTGATAATCTGCGGACAGATCCCTGCACGTGCCGGCCTCGGCGAAAGTGCTCAGAGCGCCAAGCAGATCTTGTCTCAACTTTTCCAAAGAATCATATACTTTTAGTTGCTCACGGATATTGGCGTCGAGAGCTTTGAGTGACTCGAACCTGCTTTCCCCGCACATATTGATCAGTCTGAGACCATACTTGTCATGATTTTCCAGCACCTGTTTAAACTGGAAAATCCTGGTGGTTATTTCTGCAAGCAGTTCTGCGTGTTCTCTGTACATGGGCATCTCGGTTGCAGGCTTGGAGGGGCCTTTGAAATTTATCTTTTCCACCCATTCCGATTCTTTGAAGCCAAGATATCCTACTAGATTCCCTTCTCCCTCACGCTCGATCCGGTACAGGTGCCGTTCTGGGTCTTCACGTTTCCCGAGTTCTTTGAGGCGACGGTCCATATCCCTGTCCAACATGAGTTCATTTACCGTAATAGTCTTTTGGGGATGACTTTTGACATTGATTTCGAATTGCCCCCCAAGGCTCTTTTCAGGAAGGCATCTGTCCAGCGACCAAGCAATCCCTGTGGGCGCCACGAGCATCGAGAGGCAAATGAAACACCTGAACAGGCTCTGTCTAGTCCGCATCAAATCCTCATGATCAAACCAATAACGGTCTAAATTTAACCACGGACAAAAATAATTGTGGAATATGATTATATTTTACCGAATTTGCACAGTGAAAGTCAAGAAAGGTATGACGGGGTCTGCGACAATCATGCGTTTCCGTCTCATGTTGGAGTTGTTTTTCAAATAAAGTTGCAAAGGGACCTAATGGAATTTACAATATAAGGGAGCATTATTTGGAGGAGAAGCACTTGGACGATCAGACAATATTGGCCGTATTGGAAAATTTCGGTACAGTGTCTGTGTGTCCGGGCGGAACAGTACATGTCAATCTGGCTCATTGCAGCCTGAAGTTTCTCCCATCCGACTTTGAGAAGTTTTGCGAGCTGGTTGGTGAGGCGCAGCGCAAGTTCGATCCTCCAAGGCGAGTTTCCGGTAGACCAGTGCTCCAGGTTGTTACTTCAGAGACGCGTACCGATGTTTCCGAGGACGAGGACAAGTGATGGCCTTTTTGTAACCCACTTTAAGTTAAGGTCAAAGAATAGAATGCCCGGTCAAACGTCGCCTTTGCGGAATCCAGCCTTGCCCATCGCTACATAACATAAGCTGTTGCTTGCTTTTCTCAGTGTAGTATCCTATTATTCTGACGTGTTCCAGCCGTTCTGAGACTCTTAGTCCGGCTTTGCCCTAGTCCGACTCTAATCATGTGGCTGTTTTCCAAAAAGGAGAAGTTACAAAGATGAAATTAATCAAGTTTTTCTTGATTGCCACCGCTCTCATGGCGATGATTTGCACGGCCGGCGCTCAGCCGGTAATCCAGGGCGGGGATGTTATTGCCAGGGTCGGTGATCACGAAATTACAAGGGAAATGCTCGACAATATTATAGTCACTATTCCTGAAGAAAATCGCGTGCCATTCTTGACACCCGACGGCCGCAAGAAAATTCTCGATGAAGTAGTTTCCTTCATCCTCTTTTCAGAGGCAGCCAGGGCCGAAGGTATCGACAAAGAATATGCCGTAAGAGTGCGTTTGGACTATGTACAGACAGAATATCTGGCAAGGGAGTATTTCAGACGTCGGATTGCCACTGCTCCGCCCGTTTCGGAAGAGGATCTTCAAGCCTTCTATAAGGACCACTTGTCTGAGTTCAAGCCGCCCGAGGAGATTAAAGCCGGGCACATTCTGGTCAAGACAGAGGCCCAGGCGAACAAGATTTTGGATCAAATAAAATCTGGGAGCGACTTTGCTGAGCTAGCCAAGAAAAACTCCATTGATCCAGCCGCAGAAAAGGGTGGTAAGCTCGAACTGATAGATGGAAGGGAGTGGCTCCCAAAGGGCTCATTCGAAAAATCTTTCGAGCACGCCCTTTTCAAAATTCCCAAGGGTCAGATTGGTGGACCTGTTAAAACTCAGTTCGGCTGGCACATACTGAAGGTGGAAGACCGAAGGGAACCTGAAACGCCGGCATTTGTCCAGGTAAGAAGTGTTATAAAGAGTAGACTTCAGGAACAAAAAAACTCTCAGATACACAACCAGCTTACCGAAGAAGCCAAAAAGAACATTCCCGTGGTGATAAAGTGATGGGAACTACTGTCATGGGGCGAGGTTCATGACCTGGAGAAGTTGGTTGGTCCGGCGAGTTGTTTATCGGTCTCTTTGTTTTCTTATTTGAGCCTTTTGCAAAAATCCCAGGTTTTTCAGGGAGTTCTGGACCTCGGCTTTCTCCGGGGTGACGGTTTTACCGAGTTTTGCAAGAAGCTAATTTGATTCATGATTTATCCGGTGAGTTGGGGATATGTTTGACTAGCTGACCATTGCGGTCTGGAGACACTCTATGATGTCAAGTACCGGCAGACGGATTCTCATGTGTTTAATAATGATCGTCAGTTTATCCGTAGGTCTGTCTATCTGGGGCCCCCCGGGGGTTGTTCAGGGATCGGAAGGCATCGCTCCTTCCCAGCTTGTATTGACTCAGGCAGACGGTAAGGATCAGCCGGTCAGCGCTTCAAAACTCTACGAAGCGATCTCCGGATATCTGGATGGGCTTCACGGCAAAGGCCTACAAGACGCAACTGAATTCTCCGGGACCAAAAAGGGGCAACGACGAGATTTGAGTGCAATGAGATTGTTGGAAGGCGGAGATCGTGATACCCGGCAATTGTTGGAAAGAGACAGGGCCCTAGCCCGTTCGAGAATGAAACGCCAGGAGTGGGATTTGGCTCTTCAAACCCTTGAACGAGCCAAGAGAGAGGCATCAAGGATGGCATCAGCCGAGGACTTGGAAATAGTCCAGGATTTACAAAAGCTTATCAGAACAAAACTAAAGGAGGTTTCTCAAGACGGCCGTCCTTCAAAGGACGAGATGATTAATTCTATTGGTATGAGGTTGGTGGTCATTCCAGGGGGCACATTCACTATGGGAAGTTCTTCTGCGGAGATCCGGAGGATTCGAAATGAGTGGAATGTGGAAGAAGAAATTGTCACACGGGAATCTCCTGCTCACCGTGTTCAGGTTAGCAAGCCGTTTTTGATTGGGAAGTACGACGTAACGGTCGGGCAGTTCAAGACATTCGTGAATGAGACCGGATATCAAAGCGTCGCAGAAACTCAGGATGCGACGTGGGTTTATGATCATACGAAGAAGCACTGGATAAAAAAACCAGGCGTGTCTTGGAGAAACCCTGGGACCGAGGTTGGGGATGATCATCCTGTAACAATGGTCTGCCATATTGACGCTGAGGCGTTCTGCGCCTGGTTGAGCAAACGGGATGGCAGAAAATACGAACTTCCTACAGAGGCCCAGTGGGAGTATGCAGCACGGGGGGGCAAAGAGGCGCAGCGTTTCCCGTGGGGCGATGAGTATCCTGACGGTAGAAAATTGAATTTAGCGGACCGGCGCTCACCCGTTCCGTGGGCGGACCGGACCGTTGACGACCATTACTCAGGCCCTTCACCAGTCGGGTGCTTCGATCCCAACGGATTTCGTTTGTACGACATGGCAGGAAATGTTTGGCAACTGTGCGCCGACTATTTCGACCCAAAGGCGTACCAGGGCACGGCTTCGGGAGTCGCTATTGATCCCAAGGGCCCGCGCACCGGCAAAAAAAAGAGTGTGAGGGGTGGTAACTGGGCTTTTGGAGCAGGCATTGCCAGGAATGCGTTTCGTTTCGGGATCGAACCGAACCTATGCACCGACTTATCAGGATTCAGGGTGGCAGCAGTGGCACATCCCGATGATGATACGAATCAACTAAAGGGACAACCATCGTCGTACGGAAAATTGACTGATCTCAGTCAGGCCGAGGCATTGGCTGATCGCGTGAAGAAGCTTGTTTCGGGCGGACGACGACTGGAGGCACGACGCCTGGTAGACCAGTCGGGGCAAGCGGGTCAGAAAATTGCCGTGGACGATCCGGATGGCTTAGTAAAGGAAGTTTTGGCAACCCTGATCGATCTGTCGGAAGACTCAAGTGCTCAAACCTTCAACAATTCGTTAGGCATCAAAATGGTTCGCATACCGGCCGGAGCCTTTGTCATGGGCAGTTCTGAAGCGGATATCGCGTGGGCCATGACCACTTTGGCCCAGAACCAGCCGGTGTCACTAGAAAATGAATTTCCTTTCCACAAGGTGCGCATTTCCAGACCCTTTTTCATGTCAGCCACCGAGGTCACTGTCGGGCAGTTTCAGGCTTTCGTGGAAGCCACCGGATACATCACCGATGCTGAAGACGCAGGTGGCGGGCAGGTGTTCAACACGAAGAGCAACCGATGGGAACAAAAAGACGGGAGTTCGTGGAAGAGTCCGGGATGGACCATCACTCCGGATCAGCCGGTGACAATAGTTTCCTGCAATGACGCCCAGGCATTTGTGGAATGGATCACTGCAAAGGAGAAGCTGCTGTACAGACTGCCCACGGAGGCGCAATGGGAATATGCCGCTCGCGGAGGCTTGTTGATGACACAATTCCCATGGGGCGATGCGGTCCCTGATGGACTAAGGGCAAACTACGCGGACAAGAACACAGACTTTGAGTGGAGAGACAGGGATGCAGACGATGGTTACAAACACGTCGCGCCCGTAGGGAGTTTTACTGCAAACGGATATGGCCTGCACGATATGGCCGGCAACGTAATCGAGTGGGTTAGAGACTATTATGGGGAAGATTATTACAGATTTACCCCAGAAGTCGATCCTGAGGGACCGGGCCACGGAGAAAACAGGGTGACCAAGGGTGGAGACTGGTCTTCCGGAGCAGCGAGTCTCCGTTGTGCGTTCAGAGGCTGGTCGCGCCCCGACTTGGCTTTTAGTAATACCGGGTTCAGGGTTATCGTAGATACGGACAGCCCGCAACGGACGTTCTATTTCGATAATAATTTCCTGACCAAAGAATGGGTGCCCGGACCGGACCAGAGGGCTGTCACAGAGGCAATCGCTAAGGAGCAAGATCGGCGAATCAAACCTTTGCCTTCTCAGTCAAGTCCCGGAGCCAAGACGTCCGTGAGTGAAGCGCCCGCAATCAAAGGTGTTCAGGTTTTGGACTTAACGCCTAAATCCGATGCCAAGAAGGTTGGGCTGGCCAAAGGCGACATAGTCGTCGAATACAACGGTTTCCGAAACCTGACATCAGAGAGATTGCTGACACTTACCGCCCAAACCAAGAACGAAAAGACTAAGCCCATACTAATTTTCATCCGAGACGGATACGAGTACTCCGTCAGGGTAGCGCCGGGATACCTGGGCATTGCCGTCATGGACACTGCCGTGCGAGCCCCTTTTAAGAAATGGGAACCCCTCCCGGAACCAGTTCCTCGTGACGAAAAGAATAAGAAATCTAAATCACCACAGTGGACATAATCCGTGTCAAGGGGCTCTCTTCTTCAGGGTTCCACGGCACTGTAAGGAAATTTTCCCGATTTCAGCCAACAAAAGACTGGTTTTTTTTAAATGATATGATACATGGAGGCGCAAATCTTTGCCGAGGTGGTTTTCATGGGCAGGACTTTAGGAATTTTTGTGCTGACGGTGCTGTGGGCGGGTTCTCATTGCATTGCATCGGCACAGACTACGGACAAGAACCTCATTCCGGTGAAACCGATGTACAGCGAAGCATATTACAACCCTCAAGCCCAACCGGATGCAGCGAATCCAGAGTTCATTCCAACCC
>CAINUH010000436.1 GCA_903853735.1 uncultured Desulfomonile sp.
AGCACATAGAGGAGGCAGGTGTTCACTCCGGCGACTCTTCTTGCTCATTGCCCCCTTATAGTCTCGGTCGCTATCATCTCGACGAGATACGCAGAGTGACAAGGCTCCTGGCAACAGAGTTGAAGGTCAAAGGTCTCATGAACTTGCAGCTCGCACTTAAGGACGGTGAAATATTTGTGCTGGAGGTAAATCCAAGAGCCTCCAGGACTATCCCCTTCGTTTCCAAAGCCATAGGAATTCCTCTGGCAAAGCTGGGTGCGCGCGTAATGGCCGGCAGGAAACTCAAGGAAATTGGTTTTACTTCGGAGGTGATTCCCGACCATGTTAGCGTCAAGGAAGCAGTGTTTCCTTTCATAAAATTTCCTGGAGTGGATGTCCTGCTGGGCCCTGAGATGAAGTCCACCGGCGAAGTGATGGGGATCGATCGAGAGTTTGGCCCTGCGTTCCTGAAATCTCAATACAGTACGGACTTTCCCATACCTTCCTCGGGCAAAGTGTTCTTAAGCGTAGCAGACCGCGACAAGGCTGTTGCCGTCATCGTGGCTCGCCGGCTGAGAGAGTGTGGCTTTTCGTTCGTTTGCACGGAAGGAACTGCTGACGCTCTGCTACAGGTAGGTATAGAATCAACACGGGTAGGGAAAGTTCACGAGGCGCGAGAGTCAGATGTTATTGCTTTGATGCGGGGAAACGAAGTGGTCTTGGTCATTAACACTTCAGCCGGCAAACAGTCTTTGAAGGATTCTTTCCACATCCGAATGGCAGCCTTGAATCACAATGTTCCTTATTTCACGACAGTCGCAGGGGCAAACGCACTCTCTCTTGGACTCAGATCAATCCATCGTGGCGACTGCTTCAGGGTCAAGTCTCTTCAGGAATATCATGCCAATCGAATGCAAAGGGGTTCGGAATTAGCCCCGGAGGATTACACTGTTTGTTCTCCTGGATCGACGTAAGATGGAGTCAAAGATGTCTCGGCATCCGATTCGGCGCACAACGTGCTCACGGCAAGTAGATACGCAATATGAGATATTTGTGCGGCCGAAATATGGCAGGTGTCCCCCCGATCTGTCCCAAATCAGTCAATCGACCTGCGAGTTCTCTCCAACAATCAGGCAGTACGCCTTAACAATCCTAATCTGGAGTCGGCTGTGAAAAAAGTCCGTAAAGATGAAGTCACCCTTGGGCTAAAAGCTGACTTGACTTTGCTGTCGTTGGTCACGTCGTTCGTCGAAAAGGCCTCACTAGCGTTTGGACTTGCGGAAGCCGACGCTCTTTCTCTTACTTTGGCTTCTGAGGAGATATTTGCATATCTGTGTCAAGCCGCGGTCACGGAACAGGAAGTTCAGATGCGCTGTAGGCGGGGCATTTATTTCGTGGAGTTGGAACTCGTGTTCCAGGCACAAGTATTCGACATCAAGTCATTCAATCTTACTTCGTCCGTAACCTTTGACGACACAAGCCAAGTGGACGAAACCGGGCTGCTGATTGCATCACGAATGGTAGAGGGATTTCAGTTCTTTCGAGATGACGAGGGGTTTCGTCTTATCCTGACTAAAGAGAAGACTTATCCTACGATAACTGATTTGTCTGTTCCCGAAATCAGATCTTTGGAAGAATACACAATAAGGACGCCAAATGCCGATGAATTGAAGCTTTTTATTCGCATGGTAAATGCTCATAGCCGGTCTTATGTCATTCATCCCAGCTTTGCTTTTCCCGGTAAGGTGGTCGATATGGTTGCCGGCGGAGAGTACGACGCTGCTGTGGCCTTTGAGCGGACAGGGCAAATAGGGGGTGGAATTATTTGGCGCTTCCAGAGCCCTAGACTGGTAGAGTTCTACGGCCCGTATCTGTTCATCCAACCACCCAAGGCAGGCATGGCCCATGCCCTCATCGATTCTTGTCTCAGAAGCGTTGCCAGAAGCGGCGCATTAGGATTGATCAGTCGTTTCACAACACCGGATCTCCCGAAGGAGTATTTCGAATGTCTCGGCTCCCTGACCGTGCTCAGAGAAGGCGGACAGCAAGTCGAAACTCAATCCTATTATCGTCATCTGGAGGAGGATATGGGGCTGGCGGTCTGGGCCCATCCCCTGATCGAGGCGTTTCTTGTGGCTGAATATGAACGACTTTTCTTTGCGCGTGACATTAGATGGATCAGACACGAGGGCGAGTCTGTCGGCGACTCTACGGTGCTGTCGGCACACATCGAACGGGGAGTTAGCTGGGTCTCTTTGTGTCCTGTCTGGTGGGGGCCGGACGCGGAACAGATCTTGGCTGCTCATCTGCAAGCCTTTGAGAAAGAAAAGATCTTGAACATTTTTTTTGAAATGGACTTGGGCGAATCCTGGCAGTGCTATTTCACTCCAGTTCTCATTCAATTAGGTTTTCAGCCGAGGCTTGTCATCCCTTACGCGGGTAAGGGAGATCATGCAATTTTTCAGTACAAAGCAGGTACAGTCGACTGATGAATCGGTGGAATCCGGAAAGGCTTTTGCCTGAATACATAAAGCATTTCCAGGCGTATGTCCCGAGCAAGCCTGACGCTGAACTCATGGCTCTCTACGGCTGCTCCCGCCTGTATCGTCTTAACAACAACGAAAATGCCTTGGGGCCTCCACCGGTTGCCCAGGAGATCATAAGAAACTTTCAACCTCCCAGAGCCGCTCTCTATCCCAGTGGTGACTCGTACTATCTCCGTCAAAAACTTGCAGAAAAATTTGGCTTGCACCCAGACCAGTTCCTGGTCGGCAACGGCGTTAACGAAGTCATAGCTTTCGTGACAAAAGCTTTTTGCGAGAAGGGTGATAACATCATTACGGCAGACAAGACCTTCGCTGTCTACGAATGGGTAGCGGAATTCTCCGGTCTCGAGGCAAGACTGGTGCCTCTAAAAGACCTTTCATTCGACGATCAGGGCATGTTGAACGAAATAGATGATCACACCAAAGTAGTTTTCCTCTGCAATCCCAACAACCCCACGGGTTCATACTGGAGTCGCGATAAACTACGAGACTTTATGGAGGCTGTAGCAGGCCGAAGTGTAGTAGTTTTGGACGAGGCATATAGTGAATTTGTGGAAGCGGAAGATTACCCGGACGGAATGGGCCTCATCGACGAATATCCAAACCTGGTGGTATTCCGAACATTCTCGAAAATGTACGGCCTCTCCGGCCTCCGAATCGGTTACTTGGTCGGCCAATTGACTCTCGTTGAACCGATTCGGCGGACCTGCATAGTATACTCTGTAAACGTGATGGCCCAGGAAGCCGCTCTGAGTGCTCTGACTGACGAAGGCCATATCTTGCGCACACGTCGGATGGTCAGAGAGGGCAAGGATTTTTTGAGGGGCGAACTTACCCGCTTAAGACTTCCATTCATAATGGGGGAGGGGAATTTCGTCATGGTAAGACTTCCCATGAATGACACGATTGCCTATCGACGGCTTATGAAGCAAGGGATAATGGTACGGACAATGACAGGCTTCCGATTTCCAAACTACATAAGGGTGACCGTTTCAAAGTTAGACGCCATGGAAGCCTTCGTCGAGGCCCTGGAAACGATCATCTCTTGAGACGACGGCATCGGTTCCAGCCATTTTGTTTACGGGATTGTCAAGATGAAAGAACAGAGTCCGAACGCTGATGCAATAAGTAGCGACCATTCAGACTGCGCTCTTCCAACAACTTTGAGCATCGGCGCCCGTGTACCTCGAGCGGACGCGTACGACAAAGTGACCGGTAAGACGAAGTTCGCTGCTGATTATTACGGCGAAAACCTGATTTGGGCCGGGGTAAAGAGGGCCGGCATCGCCCACGCTCGTCTCAATAGTGTTGACGCCTCACGTGCGGTCAAATTGCCGGGCGTGGTTGGAGTCCTCACACACAAAGATGTCGGGGGTACCAACAGACAAGGCGTGGTCAGACGCGATCAGCCTGTACTCGTTGATGACAAGGTCCGGCACTGTGGTGATGCTGTTGCCTTGGTTCTGGCCGAGACCAAAGAAGTTCTCGATAAAGCAATTGCACTCGTAACATTTGACGTTGATCTTTTGCCACCTGTTCTCAATGCGGAAAATGCCCTGAAAGAAGGTTCCCCTTTAGTCCACGAGGAAAATCCCACCGGCAATGTACTCCTCAAGGGTGAATTGACAATCGGTCAAGGTCAGGTGGCAGAAGAGCAATGCGACCTTATTTTGGAAGCCTCCTTCAAGACTCAGCGCCAGGAGCACGCCTACCTGGAAACCGAGACAGGTTGGGCCAGAATAGACTCTGATGGAAAGCTTAAGATCGTTTGTTCAACCCAGACCCCCTTTCGGGATCGAATGGAGGTAGCCGAGGCTCTCGGGATTGATCTTGAAAGGGTCCGGATAGTAGCGCCTTACGCGGGAGGTGCCTTTGGAGGCAAAGATGGCGTGACCGTCCAAACTCTGCTCGGACTGGCAGCTCTCAATTCGGAAGGCAGACCAGTAAAGATGTGGTGGGATAGAGAGGAATCTTTTCTGGCAGGCACCAAACGTCACCCAGCCCACATGTACTATCGCCTGGGAGCGAAGGAGAATGGTGAGCTGCATTTTCTGGACGTGAGATTGTACCTCGATACCGGACCTTATGACCATCTCGGAGGCGTAGTGTTGACCCTGGCGCTCGAGCATGCCGGAGGACCTTACCGGATTCCACATGCCGTTCTGAGGGGATGGTGCGTTTATACCAACAATCCCATAGGTGGTGCTTTCCGAGGCTTTGGTGTGACTCAGGTAACAGCGGCCATGGAACAAATGGTGGACCAGTTGGCCGATCGACTGCGTATGGATCCCTTGGAGTTGAGACACAAGAATGCAGTGAGGAGAGGCGACAAGAACTGTGCCGGCAAGACATTGGTCGGTTCAACCGGCTTGGTAGACTGTCTTGAAGCCCTGTCCAAGCACAAACTGTGGAAGCAACGGGAGTCATGGAAAGCTTCTGCTGGGCAGTTCAAGCGACGCGGAGCGGGAATAGCCGCACTCATGCAAGCATCCGGGTACGGTCCAGTAGTTCCTGACTACGCTAACGCCAAAGTCGAGCTGACTCGTGAGGGCAATTTCCGAGTTTATTGCGGAGTCGTGGACATGGGTCAAGGAAATGCCGCGACAAATCTTCAAATTGCGGGAGCAATACTTGGTCAGGAGTCCGATCGTATCGAACTCGTGCAACCTGACACAGATCTTACGCTGCCCAGCGGATCGGCCTCCGCAAGCCGTTGTACGTTCACGTTCGGCAACGCACTTATTGGGGCTACGGAAACTCTGAAAGATCGTATCCTGCAGAGAGCTGCGGATCTGCTCATGGCGCCATATAAGGATCAAGTTGTGCTGGTCCCGGCAGGTGTCAGAAACCTGAAGACAGGGCAAGAAATATCACTTTCCCAGATAGCCGGGTTTCTCAATGAATCGGAGCGAGTAGCCATTCATCACTTCAGAGCCCCGGTCGCCACTGATGATATAACCTCAGATCAGGACCTGAGACTTCATGGTCTGCCCCATACCCTTTTCTCTTATGGGGTGCACCTAGCCTTGGTTGAAGTTGACGAACTCACCGGAGCGGTGGCTGTCGAGAAGTACGTTTCAATAACTGACTGTGGCAAGGTGATTAACCCACAGATTTATCAGCAACAGATACATGGCGGCATCGCCCAAGGCCTAGGATATGCTTTGTACGAAGATCTGGAAGTGGAGAGCGGTGTAATTCGTACACCGAACTATGCAACCTACCTGATTCCGACGGCTGTCGATACGCCTGAGATTGAATCAATCGCAGTAGATCTTTACGAGCCAACAGGCCCTTTCGGTCTTAAGGGAGTGGGAGAAATAGCCACTAACGGGCCGCTTCCTGCCATTGCCAACGCCCTGGCCGATGCGTGCACAATCCGGCTGGGTCAGTCTCCGTTCACGGCAGAAAAGATTCATGGGGCCTTGCCAAAGCAGCGACAGGAGTGAGGATTAAATTGAGAATAACTTTCATTCTCAACGGACTGGAGACTGATGTCGATGTGGCGCCTGACAGACGTGTGGTGGACGTGCTCAGGGAGGATATTGGACTCACAGGCACAAAGGAGTCATGTGGGGCCGGCGATTGCGGGGCCTGCACAATTCTTGTGGACGGCGAGAGCCGTCTTGCGTGCCTCATGCTGGCGGCTCAGCTTCAGGGTCTCAGAATAACTACCATAGAAGGACTCACTCCTGAGAAAAGTCTGCATAGATTACAAAGGGCATTTGTGGAAAATGGAGGAGTACAATGCGGTTTTTGCACTCCTGGCATGGTTCTCGCGGCAGTTGATCTCCTGCAAAAGAATCCCAACCCCACGAGAAGACAAATACGGGAAGGATTAGCAGGGAATCTCTGCCGGTGCACCGGCTATCAGCACATAGTCGATTCTGTTGAAAGTGCCGCCGAAGAGGTTAGGAATAAGGAAAGCTTATGAGAGAGGTTTTTCTGCCTCGCACTGTCGAAGAACTCTGGGACATCATGGAAAATTTTCCGGATGCTGTTCTGTATGCAGGTGGGACCGACCTCCTGGTGCAAATGAGGGCCGGTCATACAAATCCTTCTCACCTTGTTTGCCTGGAACGAGTGGAAGCATTGCACGGAGTTCGAGACGAAGGTGACGATGTCCTCATAGGAGCGGCAACCACCCACAGCGGCCTTCTCGAGAATCCCTTGATTCGTAAAGAGTTTCCCATATTGGCCAAGGGTTTGGGGTTACTTGGCTCGCCGCCTATACGTCACATGGGAACGATCGGAGGTAACATTGTCACTGCTTCCCCAGCAGGAGACTCTTTGCCGCCTCTCTATGTCTTAGAAGCTGAGGTGGAGATCCGGTCTAGAACCCAAATGAGACGCCTGCCGCTGAAAGATTTCATATTAGGCCCCAACATGGTGGTGCTCAACGAGGGAGAAGTCTTAATGGGTGTGTGGTTGAGAAAACAGCCTCGGTGGAATATTCATCATTACGAGAAGGTTGGGAGACGCAAGGCGCAGGCGTGTGCCATAGCAAGCATGGCTGCTCTGCTGAAGATATCGGATTCGGGGATCATAGAAAGCGCCCGGCTGGCATGGGGAAGCGTGGGTCCGACTGTGGCAACCTCTGCCGAGGCGGAGAGGAATCTCATAGGTCAACCGCTTACCCTTGAAACCCTTGAGCGTGCGGCAATGCTGGTCGAGGCATCAGTATCCCCCATTGACGACATTCGGGCCAGTGCTGAATATCGCAGGGCAGTCTCGGGAGCACTCCTGCTTCGCCTATTGGATTATTCCCCACCTTTTCTAGAAAGGTGTAATGCTTGAGCGACAAACCCCAACTCGGCTGCTGTTGCCCGCGCTCGTTCAGGGGCTAGGATAATGCTTAAGGAAAAAAGCCTTCTCAATAAGGAATTTATTGTTCTCTCCGCTGTGATGTTCCTGACTTACTGTAATATTGCGGCTTTCTTTCAGTTTCACGAGTATCTTTCTACGCTTCCAATAGCTCCAGAGAGCTTCGGCCTGCTGATCGCTCTCTTCTCCTTGTCGGTCCTGGTTATCCGTCCTGTGATCAGCCTATTTCTGAATCCTTCGGACGCCAAGAGGTGGATAACCATCAG
>CAINUH010000437.1 GCA_903853735.1 uncultured Desulfomonile sp.
GCGGTGCTTGATTTTGCCGCAGAACGGGAGATTGGCTTTTCGAAATTCGTTTCAATCGGAAATAAGGCCGATGTCGATGAACTGGAGCTTCTGCTTTTTCTGCATCAGGATCCGGAAACCGCCGTTATCATGGTCTACTTGGAAGAGCTTAGCCGGGGCCCAGACTTCATCAAGGTGGCAAAGCACATTACGTCTGGGCATCGCCCAACCCCTATTCTTGTGACAAAGTCGGGGAGAACTGTCGCTGGACAGCGTGCGGCTGCTTCCCATACAGGATCCATGGCCGGATCTGACGCTATCTACGACGCTTTTTTCCAGCAGACGGGGATCGTCAGGGCCGATTCCATTGAGGATCTGTTCAACTACGCTGCCGCATTTTCATGTAAAAAAATCCCCGCGGGAAATCGTGTTGGCATTATTACCAACGCTGGTGGGCCGGGCATAGTCGCCACGGATATGACGATATCATCCGGTCTGGAATTGGCTAAATTTAGCCAGGAGACCGTGGAAACTCTGGCGAGTCATTTACCTCCTACGGCTAATACGCTTAACCCTGTGGATGTTATCGGAGATGCCCCGGAGGATAGATATGAGAAGGCTCTTTTAGCAGTCATTAGGGATGAAGGCGTCGACGGGGCTATCGTAATTCTCACGCCCCAATCCATGACCAACGCTTTGGGGACAGCGCAAGTTATCACCCGGATCGCGGTGAGCACTCATAAACCCATTCTCTGCTGCTTCATGGGAGTCATCGATGTCTCGGCCGGCGTGAATTACCTCCAGGGACAGGGGCTTCCTGTCTTTCGTTTTCCGGAGGACGCTGCTCAGGCGTTTGGAGCCCTCTATCGCTACTCTCGTTGGGTGAATCGTCAATTTCTCGAACAGTTCACGCTGATTCACGATAAAGACCAGGCCGCGAAAATTATACAACGTGTCCTCGCTCAGGGTCGGCTCAGCATGGGTGAATCAGAAGGAGGAGAACTCCTTAAATGCTATGGGTTTGAGATCCTCCCGTCTACGCTCGCCAAGACCAAGGAGGAGGCTGGAGAGTTCGCTGAATACATCAAGGCTCCGGTAGCTCTGAAGATTGTCTCGCCGCAAATTCTCCACAAGTCGGATGTGGGTGGAGTCGTCCTGAATATTAATGACGGCAAGACCGCAACGCAAGAATTCGAGGTAATCGTAAAACGAGCGCTGGAACACTTTCCCAATGCGGAGATTGACGGTGTCCTCGTCCAGAAAATGACTAACAGTCAAGGTCAGGAGATTATTCTAGGCATGAACAGATATCCCATGTACGGGCCGCTGCTTATGTTCGGACTCGGTGGGATTTTTGTAGAAATTTTCCGAGACGTTGTCTTTCGCGTGGCGCCCATTGGGCGCAATGAAGCCCATAGAATGATTAATGGCATCAAAGGAATAAAAATACTGCAAGGATATCGAGGTAAACCTCCCCTGGATGTTGAGACCCTTGAGCGATCCCTCGTCAGTCTCTCTGCCCTTGTGATGGATCATCCAGAGATCCATGAACTCGATATTAATCCGTTGATGGTTTATGAGAAAGGGAAAGGCC
>CAINUH010000438.1 GCA_903853735.1 uncultured Desulfomonile sp.
CCGAGACTTTGGTAGGGGCGGCTCAGGCCCGAACCATTCCGATTACATCCTCATGGAGAAAGGGCTTGGAGATGAACCCTTCCACCAGCCCTGCCTGCACGGCCATCTTAATGTCTAGATCGTCTTTATAATAATATCCTGAAATCATGATTATTCTGATTGAAGGAGCTACAGATTTTATCCGCCTCGCCAATTCCAACCCGCCCATATCCGGCAGCTTGACGTCCAAAAGAGCAGTATTAAACTTCATGATCTCGATCAACTGTAACGCGGCCTCGCCGGACTGCACGTCCCTGGTCTCAAATCCCTCGGCTGTCAAGAGGTTTTGTAGGGCCCAGCACATGTCCGGTTCATCATCCACGATCAACACTGTGTGACCAACATTTTCCATAACGAGTGGCCTCATGAATCACAAGAGGGGTAGCTTAACGGTAAAGATCGTTCCCTCGCCTTCAGTGCTCTGAACTTCGAGGGACCCAAGATGCTGCCTTGCGATGGAGTAGCCTATTGAGAGCCCTAATCCCGTTCCCTTGCCCACAGGAGAAAGAGTGAAGAATGGGTCGAAGATCTTCTCCAAGTTATCTTGTGCGATCCCGCAACCGTTGTCCTCGATATTTACTATTGCCTCATTAACCGAGCGTCTAGCGGAAACCATAAGTTTACCGCCATCGGGCATGGAGTTGATTGCATTCAGGAAGAGATTGAGAAACATTTGTTGAAGAAGGTTTGCATTGGCTTGCACGGTCATGTCATTGTTCTCGAAGTCAACCGAAACCAAGATCTTTTCGATTTTTGCCTGGTTGGACACAAGCTCCAATGACTCACGAATGACCGCCACGATGCTGACACGTTGCATCTCCGTGGCCGAAGAAGGACGCGCAAATCGGAGAAGGTTTTCAATGATAGACGAAGCTTTGTCTATTCCCTTCATTATTCGCTCGACACACTCGTGACGTAATTCCGAAGTGATTTCATCATTGTTCAAGAACTGGGCCGCTGAAAAGCAGACAGCCAAAGGGTTGCGGATTTCGTGAGCTATGCCTCCCGCCATCACTCCCAGTGCTGCAAGTTTTTGTGACTGCTGGAGTTGCATTTCAAGCTTTCGATGTTCAGTCAAGTCCCGCCCGACCGCAACGACCCCTACGGATTTTGATTTCTCGTCTTTCATAGAAGAGAAGATCCAACTCATGGGTATCCTGTTATTATCTTTCGTAACAAGCTCCCATTCTCCCGTCTGAGGTTTGTCTGCCTTCCTAATATTCTGGAAGATTTCGTCAAGTTCTTTACTCCTTTCGGGAGCACATCTTTCAAAGAAGGATCGTCCTCTCGCTTCCCAGGACGAGTAACCGGTAAGTCTCTCTGCAGCCGTGTTCCAAGTCAGAATTAGTCCTCGCGAATCCGCGGAAAGAACCACATCTCTGGCACTTTCCACGACGCTGGCCAAATGGCGCTCGACTCTGCGTACTTCTTCGCTCAACCTCACCTGTTCGGTGACGTCCTCCATCAGCAGAATGACGTGTTCAATTTCTCCGAGCCACGCGAACGGGAAAATACTATAATAATAAGTTCGAATGGGAATGCCCGGTGCACGATAGGTCAACCTGGCGCCTGTTATTGGCTCTTTCTTGACAAATACTTCGCGAACCTTGCCTGTTATATCCATGTGTTCGGTGATGGCTTCAGGAAGTACCAGGTCCAGCTTCTGACCTATCACCTGCTGATGACTTCTAAGGCTTTTTGTAATGAAGTTCTTGTTTGCCACGACCACCCTCAGATCTCTGTTAATCAAGAGAAAAGAAGATGGGATGGATTCAAGAAACATCCCGAACATTTCTAGGTAATGATTCGGATCGCCTTGGCCCAATTGTTCTATTGTGTTTAGATCCAAGTATTTCACCTCATCCACAAAAAAACCGCAACTGAACTCTTGGCTGGCCGAAGGCCCTATTCCCTCGTGTCTCCTTAAGCAACGTCGACAGCAATCAGCAATACGATTCGGTGATTAATCGGCAAATCATTGGGCTAAGCCGGCATGTTCCATGGTATCCCCTCCACAAAATTCGGTAGGCTTAACATTGAGAAGCATGCAATACTTGGCGAACCATAGCGAGAGTTCCCGCCTGTTGTAATGATTGTCGAGAACCCTTCAAGCCTGTTGTGGGATAGCCGGGGCTTCAATTTTCTGTCTCTGGAAAGCCGGGTTGTTGGTCCACCAATCCATGCCCATCTCCTTCGCCTTGTCAACGGAACACACCACGAGCCTAATTTGAATAGTCAGAAGTTCCACATCCACGAGCTTAATTTTTATATCCCCGGCAATGACAATTCCCTTGTCCAATATTCGCTCAAGGAGGTCTGCAAGGTTAGTGGTCTCCACTGAATGTCGCATAGATCGCTTAATTGGCATCTTTATTCTCCTTAGAGGACTTTTCCGAGAGGGCCCAGGTCGAGATTGAGGTCTTCTTTTTCCAAGCCGAACTCTTTTCGGAGTCGCTCTATTTCCTGTGCTTGCATCATCAAGGTTACCCCGAGACCCTCTATCTCCGAATCAGTGAGAGAACCTGCCTCAATGCGCCGAATGGCCTGTCGCTCCAGAAGTTCGTGGAGCAGCTTGACAACCGTCAGGACTAATTGTCCGAGGCCGTTTTTGACTTTTTCCTGATCGAGATTGAGACGGCCTTTTTTCTTCCCCGAGGTGGAGTCACCGTTTGTACCGGCTTTCATGATTCTCGCGAAGTCGCTGAGTGAATCCGAGCGAACCAGGGATGCCTGCACACGTTCCATAAGATTATCTCCGTACC
>CAINUH010000439.1 GCA_903853735.1 uncultured Desulfomonile sp.
ACGTGAATGTCTTTGTCGGTACCCGCCTCGCTACGAACTTCGGCCAGGACCGCTTCGGCTTCAGGATCATCAGTGGCTCCGCCGCCCGCGAGGACCAACTGAAGCGCGGGAACGGACGGCTTGACCAATCGATATGCTCTGACCACGCCGAGAGGGTCCTTGAAGCGATCAAAACGTGAGACCTGGAGCATTATTGGTCTGTCGGGGTCCAGACCGAATTCAAGTTTGGCGCCATGGACTTTCTCTTCGGTCAGATTCATGTTTTTTTCACTGAGAGGGTCGATGCTGGGCGGCATCAGATACTGGGTGTGTGGCAAGGGCTGCGAAAAATCCGCGAGGGAAAAAATACTCGCGTCGTATTCCATGACGAAGTTACGCAAGTAATTCCACAACGGACGATAAGGGTGACTCAAGTCGATATGGCATCGCCAGATCCACTTGCCTTTTCGGTTCGGGCATAACCTCAACAGGGGCAGAGGCTGCGGGTCGTGTATAAAAACTATGTCCGCATCCTCAAGGATCGAACGGAGCCCTTCCGAGTTCTGGGCGCCGGTTTCCTCGTAAACCTTGAAAGACGCGTCCCCCAGTGGGGCGGGGATGCCTTGTAACGCGTTGTGGAAGCTCTTTGTAATCTGAAAAAACCGCTCCTCCCCTCGAATAACTTCCCACCGAACATCGAGGCCCAGATCTTTCTGAAGGGGAACCAGCTTGGTTAGGATTTCCGCTACGCCTCCACCTACATAAGTGGAGTTCACGTGAACTACTTTGATTCCTTTTAATGGTCTTGCAAGCTGACGGAGTCGGTCGATCACGTCTTCTCCGGTTACTGCCGCGTAATCTTGAATAGATGTCATCCGGCCACTCCCTGAAAACGATGTGCAAATAAATTTGTCAGTTGCGTCCGCAGCTCCACGAGGGATACAAAATAGGGATCTACTGACGCCAGTTGTGAGCAAAGGTCCTCATAACGATCACCGCAAGGCATTAACCATAAGCGGAAGTCGTCCATCATTTCAGGGCTGCGACGTCTGGCGTCAATAAAATGATAGAATAAGCTTCCCCCAGACATTTTGGAAACAGCCTCCACCAATTGCTCCGGTTCTTCAATTCTTTCTCGGGTATCGAACACTATTATTTGAGAGCTGACAAAATGGAATTGCATGTCAATCTCGGCCCAGGTAATCACTTCGGTTTCATCCAACCTCTGTTCAATGACTTCGAGCAGCTCTTGGCGCAAGGATTCCAGATCTGCAAAAGCAGCCGGGTCGATAATTGATAATCGTTCAGCAAGAATATTGTCTTGAAGGCAATAGCGAACCCATTCTGCAAAATCGTTGTTGTATTCAGGCTCATCGAACCTGTACCTCAAAAGGCCGCCCCAAAAATGATGATATATGCTCCCGAGAGAGATATCCAGTAAATGATCCCTCATTTCTTTTAGGTTTCTGGCCTTCTTCCCGATTGCTATGTTCAACAGCGCGCAATCTTTTACGATAAAGGGTTCAGCGTTGGTATTTGTGGACATCTTCACCTCTGTAACCTCAGACTATTATTGCAATATGGATACGTGTTGACTCTCGGCGGTCGGCGGCCACACCCGGGAATATAGTCGTACGGACCCCACTCAGGCGGTTTACGCATATTACTCCTTTCCTTCGCCCATGAGTAACGCGACCGGAAAACTGTGTAATACATCTCCGACAGGCAGGGCGCCACCTGCGGAAATTACCTCGCCCGTGATAACATTCCGCCATTCTACCGGCGCCGAGTCAGGCATTGTCACCTCAGTGTCCTGCCATACTTGTCTTCCAAGAGGAAAATCTCCCTCTTGAACCAGATGGCTGAGAAGCCTCGGAGCAATGACAATGGCCCATTGCCGGTGATACCTCCGGGCAAACGCGATGACATGGCCGCTGAATCTTCCCACCGATTCGAGGGGAACATAATCGCCCTCCCGGAACATCTCTCGATGGCTTCTTCTCGATTTGAGCGCCCGATAAATGAGAAAGAGTTTGATCTTTCCATCTTCCCGCGTGCGAAGAAGATCTTGGGTCAACCGGAAAAGATCTGAATCCTCCTGTTCTCGGATGCTTGCGAGCATTGCGCGTCTTTTTTCAAAATCTACAGACCTGCGATTGTCCGGGTCAACTAAGCTTAGGTCCCACAGCTCAGTCCCTTGATAGAAATCGGGCACACCAGGTGATGTAATCTTAATAAGCGTCTGCGAAAGGGAGTTGAGCATACCGAAATGAGCGACTCTCCTGGTGAATGGAACCAGTTCTTTCAGAAATGCGTTACCTCCTGAAAGGGCCAGGATTTTTTCAGCAAATGAAACATAGGCGTCTTCGTACTCGATGTCGGGCTTTAACCATCCCGTATGGACCTTTGCCTCTCTGACAGCTTTGACAATATATTCCTTTATTCTTTTAATGAAATCTGGGTACTCGGCGCCTGAAAATGGAAACGCTCCAATTAGCGTCTGGTATAAGAAATACTCGTCGTTTCTATCCG
>CAINUH010000440.1 GCA_903853735.1 uncultured Desulfomonile sp.
CCGGTAATTCCATTGCATTATACGTATTTACTTGCAGACGAGGAAACATGCCGGCATGTCAAAAAAAATGCCTGGTTAATTAATCTTGCACGAGAATAGTTTTTAAATGCCGACAAGTATCTTTTCAGACATCATGGCGGAAGGGTCGAAACTGCCGTGAAGCTGATTCCAAGCAGCTTGTAGGGCAGGATCGCGGAAATATAGTGCTTCTTCTGTGTCTCCGTTATGTTTGGACAGAGCCTTCCATAGCGTTTTGACTCCGGGTCTTGTGTCTCCTGTCGCCCACGAAATGAGTGCGGGCGGATCAAACCATAATGCAGCCGTCTCGTCGGCCTCGCCCAAATCCCATACAATTGTCGCCAAAGAATCATACTCGTTCCTCATGGCCTCACGAGCACGGCGATTGCCGGTATCGGGTAGCAACAAGGTCAAAGTCGGCAAAACCACCTCATCTTCGAGATACAGGGGCTGGTACGAACGGTTCAAAAACAGGCTCGGATTGGCAATAGCGTCAATCGCCTTTTGCAGAAAAGTTGTTGAAGGTGGTTTGGGATATTCCATCACCACGTTCACACAGGTATGAGGATTGGATTTACCGAACTCGCGCAGAATGCTGAAAATGCCTTCCTGGGCTTGAGATGCGGCGTGGCCTCGAAACCAAAACGTGAACGGATCGGTCGCTTTTGCGATCACCTGCGACAATGATTTGGGGAAACCCTGGAGCCCTGCGTCGACGATCCACTTGCTTATGTATTGGGAGTAATCAGGGGAAGTAATCACTCCCGGGCCACGATCCACTAGAGAAGGGACGCTTATGTGGTCCAGTTCCATGTCAAAAACGCTCTCACATTCCAGCAGAGCGGAGCGGAACTCATTTTCAGGAAAAGTCTTCGTGAATCGAACGTAATAGGGAGGACGCGGGTCGTATTTCAGTCCCAGAGTTGACGCGTGTGCCCTGAAATACGTTCCGGGCAGCACGGAAAGAACGAACGGATGCACCACCGAGTATGAGCCTGTTTGTTTTAGCCAACCAAGAGTATTCCGAAACCCTTCGGGGGTATCTTCGGGCAGCCCCAGGATAATTCCGGTTGTAACCTCGATCCCCGCTTGCTTCAATAACAACACGCCTTCAGACAACTTTCCTGAGTCCTCGGCTCGTCCAGCCCGTCTGAGCGAAGCTGGATTGACGGTTTGCAGTCCGACTTCCGCACTGGTCAGACCCGCTCCTTTGAGCAAATCGACATCTTCACGGTCCAAAAGATCAGCCCGTAGTTCGGCATGAAGAGCAACATCTTTTTGGTTTCGCCGCCGCGTCATGGACGCGAGCAACTCCCTGAAGTTTTTGGTGGCGTTAAAAGTTGGATCCATCAAGTAGATTTCCCGAACCGTTGAATTATTGTCGTAGGCGAGATCGAGAACCTTTTCGACAGTTTCCGCCGGGTGACGTCTGACGCCCTTGAATGCCTTGTGGTAGTAACAATAGCGGCACTTGTACGGGCATCCCCGAACGGTTTCCAGAAAGATCGTGCCATCTTTTGACGGTCCTATTTTCCCGTCCAGGTAGGGATAAGAAGCAGCGGCCAGATCCCACGGAAGGGGGTTGGTTGGGTCGACTCGCAGTCTACCGTCTTCCTTGAAAAAGCTTCCAGGAATGCCACGCCTACTACCGGAGACGATAAGCGCTTCGATGATGGGACCTATTCTGGATTCGCCCTCGCCAAAAATGCCGACGTCGGCCGCTGGATGAGCCATCACCCAACTGTTGTCAGGAGTGACTTCCGGTCCGCCCAACAAAATAATCGTGTCCGGCAACCTTTGTTTGATTCCGGCAGCAATGAAGAGACTTCGCTGGACATTCCACACGTAGAGAGTCATGGCCAGGACAGTTGGTCGCATTGCGACCACGGAATTTATCAACCCCTCATCTGCAAACACATCCACAACTTGAGGTTCGATAACCCGAACCTCAACGTCCTTGATGCCTGATGCGTCCAGGGCAGCCGACACAAAGCCGGCTGCCAGGTGGATATTCGTAGGCGGAGCTTGGAAAAGGAAACGAGGAGCTGGAAGCTGAACGAACAGGACTGTTGTCATTTGAGGAATTCGCGCGAAAAAAGTATTTTTTCAGGGCGTTTTGCGCTTGTTACATATCAGTATTTTTCGACCTTCTTTGAAGATAACTTGTATCTTACCCAGCCCAACGATGTCTATTATTCTGCCGGGGCCAAAAACCGGGTGTTCGATATATTCGTCCGGCTCGTACGAATCCGATGCTCTGTAGAGACGTGCTATGACGTCCGGGGGCATCTCCTTCATGAACGTCCGCCATTCCCCAACCGACCTTCCTGCGGCTTTTTCTCCTGTCTTGCGAGTTTTCTCCGCTTCGTCCGACCTGACCCGACCGGGTTTTCGGTCTAAAGTCTTCTCATGTTTGGGGGGATGAAACCTGTGATCTCCGCCACAGGTAAGGCAATGAACTGTTCGGACATCCTTTCCGACGGTGGCAATAATTCTATGGTTCAGGTTCATCCGACATCGAGTACACCAAGCCTCGACATCATCTCCTGGACCTACGGCAACAGTAGACATAAACCCTCCGATGAATTGAATAGGTGCTTCAAGGGGGTTCCTAGACTACTCACGGGAAAAGTGATGTCAAGGATAAGTTGTTTTCCATTGACACCCGTTCGGTGCGCGCTTAGGGTGTTTTGCAGATATAATAGCACCGTGACTACTGTGAAGAAGTTGCTAGAGCTAGGATGGTTTAGTCTAGCACGAAAAGTGTTCTACTCAACGCTACTTTCGTCTTTGAAGGGGGTGATAGCTCCGTACCATAGAGGCCTGGGGACAGTCTTTCTTGACCAATCTTTCAACAAGACAGGGAGAAGTGACGATGACTCAGCGAGAAAATGCCGCTACCTTTGACTTTCTCAAAAACTGGGGTGACGAACTGACCCGTTGGTCCGAAAAGTGGATCCCCGATGCCTTGGTCATTGTGTGGATCCTAAGCATTATCGCGTATGTGCTCGCTTTGATATGGGGGGACACTTCACCCACTGGAGCTGTCATTGCGTGGGGAAAGGGCTTCTGGGTGCTTCTGGAATTCGGCATGCAGATGTGCCTGATCATGATGACGGGCTACATCCTTGCTTGTTCTCCTCCTGTAAGGCGAATCCTCGATTGGCTTTCCAGCCTCCCCAACTCGGAAAAACCCTGGCAGGCTATAATGGCCATGAGCCTCTTCTCCATGACAACCGCGTGGCTGAACTGGGGCTTGAGCCTTATAGCCAGCGCGATGTTCGCCCTTTTCTTGATCAGGAGAAATCCTAAGAGCGACTACAGGCTTCTGGTAGCGTCAGCCTACTTGGGCCTTGGGTGTACGTGGCACTCAGGGCTTTCAGGGTCGGCACCTTTGCTTGTGAATACCCCTAACAACTTTCTCATTCAGGGTAAGTACCTCGAGTCGACAATTCCTACGACGGAGACAATATTTAGCCCTTTCAACCTGATTCTTACAGTCATCGTGGTAGTCGTGGTGACGATTCTCATGTGCCTCATGCACCCTGTTCCGGAGAAAACATATAAGGTCAAGCCCGAACTACTCAACCAGTTAAGACTTTATGAAGCGCCGAAAAGACCGACGGGTAAACTGTCTCCGTCAGATTGGATGAACTGGTGGCCGGGTTTCAACCTTATAATTGGGGGATGCGGTATCCTGTGGGTGGGGTGGGAGGTCGCTCAGAAGGGGTTTACCAACTCTATCAATCTCAACAACATAAACCTCTTCTTCCTCATGCTTGGCGTGTTGTTCCACTGGCGGCCGTGGGCGTTCCTGAAAGCTGCTGAGGACGCGGGAAAAGCCGTGTGGGGGGTGATCATTCAGTTCCCATTTTATGCCGGAATATTTGGGCTTTTCAAATTCACAGCGCTCGGCGGAGCGCTGACAAAAGCTTTTGTGGCCATTTCTACTCCCGCCACTTACCTTCTCATAGTCTACTGGTATTCCGGGATCGAAAACTACCTGGTGCCCTCAGGTGGTTCCAAATGGGCCATTACTGCTCCGTTTCTGATCCCGGCTGCAACAGAACTGGGAGTGAGCGTCTCTAAGACGGTCCTGGCCTATGCCTGGGGAGACATGATGACGGACATGATTCAACCGTTTTGGGCTATCGCTATGCTCGCAGTGGCAAAACTGGAATTCCGAGAGATCATGGGATGGCTCATGCTCGTATTTGTCGTTTTCTTTATCATCACCTCAATAGCATTTCTCATTTACCCCTTCATTTAGGGACCGGGGAGGTCCCCAAATATGTGGCCTCCCCTGAACCCTCTCCTTCAAGCATCCCTATCAATTGATATAACTTCCTTTGACAGAATGAGTTTATTGGTTCAGAGGCAAGATCCCTGTACGGTCTTTCTATGACAACTTCCTTGTGGTATTTTCCATGTTCAACTGAAGTGCTCGGGGAAAAAACACAATGGTTTTGATGGATCAGGCACAATGGGACGCGATTTGCAGAAAGTGCGGCCAGTGCTGCTACGAAAAACTGGACTTGGGAGGGGGTCTGATTCGTTACACAGACCAGCCGTGCGTGCATCTGGACACGGAAACAAAACTGTGCAAGGTTTATGAAAAGCGTGGTCAGGTAGAACCGGATTGTATTAACCTTACCGAGCAGTTAGTGCGGGAGTTTACGTGGCTCCCCGAAGATTGCGCTTATGTGGAACACGTGAGATTCAAAGACACGTTAGCAGCGGTGAGAAAGGCTCACAAACCAGATAGGAAACGCCGCCACAATGACTAGAGGAGACAATAATGGCCGTAAGAACTCTCAATGTTAATGAAGACATCCTGAACGCCAATGACATGCTGGCTGAAAACCTGAAAAGACGATTTTCAGATTCGAAGGTTTTCGTAATGAATCTCATGTCTTCACCAGGAGCTGGGAAAACATCGATGATTCTCAAAATCATCGAATCAATGTCGAGGAAATTCAAGATTGGGGTGATAGAAGGGGATATCGCTTCCGACGTGGATTCACGAAAAATTCAGGAGGCAAACACTGACGTGGTGCAGATAAACACCAGGGGAGCGTGCCATCTGGATGCCAACATGATCCTCTCTGCGGCCGAAAGCCTGGGACTCGAAGGAAAAAAACTTCTAATAATTGAAAACGTGGGCAATCTTGTGTGTCCCGCAGAATTTAATCTTGGCGAGAACGTGAAGGTAATGATCTTGTCCATTCCAGAAGGACATGACAAACCACTCAAGTATCCTCTCATGTTCACAGAATCCCATGCTCTGATATTGAATAAGATCGACCTGTTGCCATACACGGATTTTGATATTGATGAACTGCGGCGGACCGTGCTGGCAATGAACCCCTCGATTCAGATTTTTTCGGTTTCAGCCAAGACGGGTGAAGGCATTTCCGAGTTTTCTGGATGGCTGGAAAGTAAAATACATGGCCTTTAATACCGTATTGGGCCGACTTAATGATATTCGAAAGGATTAAACTCCATGGGGCTGCATAAATTTTTCATGGAATTTCCGGTGAGAATCGTGGTTTTCCTTGCCGTGGTTCTCGTATTGCCCACAGGCGTTAACGGAAAGCCCCTTTCTGATGCAGATGTTGCCCGGGAAGTTCTTAAGGACTCCAACAAGGCCATAGTAGAGGAATTCTTGAAGTGGGAGTTGCGAGAGGTTAATGAGAACGTCACAAAATACATGTTAAATGACCATCCATCGCTGATTTTTTTCTACAAGCAGGTGGACCGAGGGCCCCTAAAAAGTCTCCTTTTTTTGGAGGAGTGGGTTCACAGGCTTCGAGATGCGCAAGAGAACATAGATTCCTTTCCGTATTCAACAGTCTTCTCGTCCGGTGAAAAGAAAAAGATCCTGGGGCTGCGTAACACTGCCAAGGAGATCATTTCCTACGGAATCCCAATGATTAAGAAAGACTTTGTCCGCGTGGCATTGGCAGCTAAGGAACTGGCGGACAAACGCCGGAAACACCCCCTTGAGCTTGTCCCGGATCCGGCGTTCAGGGATGCGATCTACCGGCAATGCGAAACTACCGCAAAAGGTCTGGACAAAGAAGTGGGCGAACTCTCGGAAGGTGAACTCGTCTGCATACGCCTCGGCTGGGTTCTCGACCAGGTAACGGTTACCAGCCTATGGCTGAAGGTCACCGACAACGCCCTTCCCGAAGAAAATGATTACATGTCGTTCAGAAAAAAAAGAACTGAGTACTTCAATAAACGACTCAAGCGGATTTACGGCGAAGCAGGAACCAAGTAAGCCTCGGTAACTGACGTTAGCGGATTGTTGACATGGCCTCGCTAATAAGATTGGAGAATGTTACGAAATGCTATCATAGCGGATTGTCCTGCGAAATTTTCCCTTTGAACGGGATTGATCTTGATGTTGCCCAGGGAGAGAGAATAATCCTCCTGGGCAAGAGCGGGTCCGGCAAGAGTACTTTCCTGAATCTTGTGGGCGGTGTGGACCAACCCACCTCTGGAAAGGTTTTTTTTGACAACCGCGACATGACGACCCTGTCGCAGTCGGAATTGGCCCAATACAGAAGGAAGGAGGTAGGATTTATTTTCCAATCCTTCAACCTTTTTTCGACTCTTACGGTCGGGGAAAATTTGATGTTACCGCTGGATCTGCTGGGAATATCCGATGAACGAAAGGCCAGGGATTTGCTGGACGCAGTGGGACTTGACGGTCAGTGGAAAAAATTCCCTGAACAGCTTTCCGGAGGCGAACAACAGAGAGTTGCCATTGCCAGGGCACTGGTGAAGGATCCTCGCATATTACTCGCCGACGAGCCCACCGGTAATCTGG
Organism: uncultured Desulfomonile sp.; assembly: GCA_903853735.1. The sequence goes on from CAINUH010000440.1 coordinate 6,854, forward strand.
ACCTGGAAACAGGGAACGCGATCCTGAAACTGATGGATCAAGTATGCAGAAACGGAAACGCTACACTTATCATGGTAACGCATAGCCCGGAGGCAATTTGGTTGGCCGACCGAAGATTCCGTTTGACGGCCGGATTACTGATGGAAGAGCCCTTGAATTATACTCGTTGCCAAAGTTCTTGTCCGAATCAGGATTGATGAACGGCTGCAAAGTATACCCTAAAATTCTGAATGCCCTTACCGGAAGCGACATCTTTTCCTGTAATGCCCGCACCCCTCGTTTTCATTCCGGCGAAAACCGGAATCCATGGGAATGATGGTCCACATCTAACTTGTTCAAACGGACAACTATTTTGGCAATCGCTATAAGGTTTCAGACACGTGATGACTCTTTTGACCTTGCTCAAATTCAATATTCGCTATTATCGGCGTCACTCTTTGTTGTCTCTGCTGTGCCTCATGGGGATAACCCTGGGCGTAGGCATTGTCGTTGCTGTGGAATTAATCAATGATTCCGCGTTGTCCTCGTTTGCGTCCTCAGTAGATGTACTGTCCGGTCGCGCGACGCACTCGGTGGTTTCTGATTACGGCCGGATTGATGATGCCAATTTCCGGGCTATCTGGCAAAACCCCGACATTGCGGCGGCATCGCCGGTGATAGAGGCGATGGCAGAGACGCTCGAAACTTCGAGAGAGCCCATACGGTTCATGGGAGTCGATCCATTTCTTGATTCTGAGTTCAGATCATTCACTCCGGCAGACCGGACCCAGGCTTCCCTCGCCGATTTCCTCGGCGCAGACGGACCAACGGCATGGGTGTCCGGTAGGTTAATGAACCGTTATGGGTTACAACCTGGGGACACCCTGACCATACTTCCAGCCGGAATAGAAAAAAAAGTGAAGATTCTTGGGGTATTACCCGAATCTGCAGAAATGGGCCTCGGGGACAATATTGCCCTGGTGGACATATCAGTTGCCCAGGACCTCTTTGGACGCCGGGGTTACCTGGACCGCATTGACATAATCACCCGCGGGGACACAGAAAATTTGCTGAAAGAATTACCCGGAAGCCTGAGGATCACGGATGCAAACACGAGGAAATCTACACTGGAATCCATGTTGTATTCATTCCAGTTGAACCTGGCTGCAATGAGCTTGTTGGCTCTATTCGTTGGGGTTTTTCTGATCTACAATTTTTCCATGTTCTCTGTTCTTTCACGCCGTGAGGACATGGCCCTCCTTCTGACGCTGGGGTCGGACAGGAAGGGCCTGGTGGGAGCGTTCCTTGCGGAATCCCTTTTGCTTGGCGCCACCGGCAGCGTTCTCGGCATAGCTTTTGGTTTTCTGGTCGCATGGTTCAGTATGGACCGGGTTTCATCTACGATCAGTGAACTATACTTTCACCTAAAGGTAGAGCGGGTGCATCTCACGCTGCCTATTGTTCTGAGCGGTCTTGGAGTTGGATTCCTGGCCACGGTGGTGGGAACCGGCCTGCCTGCCTTGGAAGTTGCCGTCACGCCGCCGGTTCTCGGAATCAAGCGTCAAAGCATTGAGGACCGGGCTCACGGTTTGAAAGGTTTCCTCTTTGCAGGAGGATTGGCAGTTGTCGGTCTGGGGCTGGCCAGCGCTTGGGCGTCCAGATATTCGATCTTCTGGGGTTTTGTATCGGCCTTTGGGATGACCCTTGCCTTTGCCCTGTTTACCCCATCGTTTCTGTCTCGATTCACCCATTACGTGGCGATATGGCTCAAAAAAATATTCGGCTCTCTTGAAGGATTCCTGGCAGCCAGGACCATACGGGCTTCACTCAGTCGAACGAGCATAGCAGTGGCTGCTCTGGCCGTGGCACTTGCCATGACTATTGGAGTGGACACCATGATTTACAGTTTCAGGAATTCCGTCGCCTCGTGGCTTGCAGGATCTTTACAGGGAGATCTGTATATCTCTCCTGCCACAACCAAGTGGGATCATCCCTTGCCTGCGGAGCTGATTCACTCGTTAGGCGTGGATCCCAGGATAGACGAAGTGGAGCGCTACTCTACCTACGGTGTGGTCTTGCAAGGCAAACCGGTTAAGCTCAGGGTCATTGACGGGGCTGTCCTCGCGCGTCACTCGAACTTCCGTTTCCTCAAAGGCGACAAGAGTGCCTGGGAAGCTCTGCAGAATGGGGGAATATTCATCTCGGAATCTTTGGGATACCGTTTTGGATTGGATGTCGGACAGTATGCCGAGTTGGGCGCACCAAACGGAAAACGATCGTTTCCCATAGCGGCTATAGTGAGAGACTACTCCTCCGATCAAGGCACCCTGCACATGGACCGCAAAATCTACGAAACAATCTGGAAAGATGACCGCGTCCAGTCAGTGGCTATATTCCTTAAGCCGAGCGCTTCTCCTGATGAGGTGCGAAGATCAATAGTGAGGCAATTTCCAGGTCTTGACCGCACAATAGCGTCAAACACCAAGATGAAGGAAGACATTCTTGTCATTTTCGACAAGACTTTCGCTCCCACAGCCACACTGAAGGGTGTTTCTCTCCTGGTGGCGCTGTTGGGCATTGCCACGGCTTTGATGGCCATTCTCATGGAGCGATACAGAGAAATGACGGTCCTGGGCTACCTCGGGCTTACTCCGCGTGAACTGGGAAAAATGAATGTTTATCAAGCGTTGATAATGGGGCTGGCGGCTTTCTTGGTTTCCGTGGTGTGCG
>CAINUH010000441.1 GCA_903853735.1 uncultured Desulfomonile sp.
GTTGTGGACTAATGGGAAAACGGTGCAAATCCGTTGCGGACCCGCCGCTGTAGCCGGGGACGAAGGCCGCGAAATCCACTGTTGTAAACGATGGGAAGGGCGGTAATTAGGAAGAACCGGAAGCCGGAAGACCTGCCCATGAGCCAGGAGTGTCGGCTCTTCGCGGATCGGGAGTCAGGCAACAGGGATGAAAACCGGCATCCCCGGGAAGCGGTTCCCGGGGTTTTTTTTGCTCTAAATTGTTGTTTCTCGTCCTCGGCATTTTTGACCAAGACGAGTTGAGAAGATGGTTCATCGACCGGTTGAGGGTGCGCCGAGGCATGCCGCCAAAAAGGACGGGTATGCGCAACTTACGATCTCGATCCAGCACTTGACAGATTGGCTGACACCGTTCGCAGCAGCCTGGATATGGACAAGATCTACCAACTGTTGGGGCTTTGATGGATTTGGAATATCAGATTCTCCTGGCATTAGCGCTGGATCTCTTGATAGGAGATCCCGGATGGTTCCCGCATCCTGTAAGGCTGATTGGAAATCTGGCAATTAGGATGGAGGGGCCGGCTCGAAGGCTGCAAGCGGACACCCGAATTGCCGGGCTCTTCGTTGCTGTGGCCGTGGTTATTTTATCGACGTCTTCAGTGTGGTTCCTTCTGTTTTGTTCGAGGCTGGCGCATCCGATTATGGGTGACCTGGTTTCCGTGTTTGTGCTGTACACGGGTATAGCGTTGAGAGACATGGTTCGGCACAGCTCGGATGTTTACCAGGCTCTCATTTCAGGGTCACTTTTCGAAGCCAGGCGAAGGGTGGGCATGATTTGCGGACGCGAAACGGATCGACTCGATGAGACTGCCGTAACCAGGGCCGCGGTAGAAAGCGTCGCAGAGAACATGGTCGACGGTGTTACAGCGCCACTGTTCTTCGCTATTATTGCGGGGCCTGTGGGAATGGTTGCTTACAAAGCCGTGAACACGTTGGATTCCACATTCGGTTACAAGAACGAAAGATACCGTGAGTTTGGATGGGCTTCCGCCAGATTGGACGACCTTTTGAATTTTGTTCCCTCACGGCTGACCGCCCTACTTGTACCATTAGCTGCGAGGATTCTTGGGGAAAGAGCATCCGGCTCTTTCTCGGCGTTCATCAGAGACAGGAACAGGCATCCCAGTCCCAATGCGGGACAGACGGAAGCGGCAGTGGCTGGGGCGCTGGGCATTCAACTGGGCGGCTTAAGCTACTATTCCGGACAGCCATCCGACAAGCCCACGCTCGGTGATCCTGTGGAGCCAGTGGCCCCTGCTCACATTCTGCGGGCCAATTCAATCCTCGTGGTAACTTCTGTTCTGGTCTTGGTTGTGATGCTGACGATCAGGCTGATCGTCTTAAAATGGTGAAATCGGTGAGCAATCCGTGCGGACCTCAAGACGATTCGCTGTAGCAGCCGTTTTCGTGAACGTGGGGGGCGCATTGTTGGGAATGGACGGGGACCTTACGGCATGGCAATGGAAGATCGAGCCATAACAATAATCGGATGCGGGCCGGGCGGCCCTGATTATGTTACGCCGGCGGCGATCGATGCCGTGAATCGGGCGGACGTCCTCGTCGGAGCACAGAGATTGCTGGACCTTTTTCCAGCCGTTTCCGCAGAACGTATTACCGTCGGGAGTGCGATTGAGGAGACGCTGGACCAAATTCAGGATCGTCTAGGCCGCAACAGAATCGCCGTGCTCGTGTCGGGCGATCCGGGACTTTTCAGCCTGGCGCGGTTTGTGATCCGGCGTTTCGGCCGCGCGAGTTGCCGAATAATCCCCGGCCTCAGCTCGGTTCAGACGGCTTTCGCCAGGATCGGTCTTGAGTGGGGTGACGCGGTCATAATTAGTGCACATAAGCAGAATCCTGAACATGATGCGTCGTGGGCCACGGCGGAAAAAATAGCGGTTCTCGGCGGTAGGGACAATTCGCTGCAATGGATAGCAGAGCAACTTCTTCCGAATCTGTCGGACAGGATCGTGTTCATCTGCGAGAATCTGACAATGGATGACGAACTGGTCAGAGACGTAGAGCCGCATGAACTGATAGCGCTGCACGCGTCTTCGCGAACAGTAGTGCTGATAATAAAGAAAAGCCTGTTAAAATGAAAAGAGGTTGCCGAACCTGCTGCACTCTTGGCAGGACGGAGGACAACATGCGTAGCGTAGTCTTGATCGGAAACACCTCATCGAGAATCATTGACGGTTTTTTCGTCACCCCGCGCGGTTACAAATTATGATTCTGCTGATAGGAGGCACTAGCGAAACCGCTCCGCTGGCATTGGCTCTGGCCGAAGCCGGATTCAAAGTGCTGGTGTCCACCGCGACGGACCTGACCCTGGATGTGGGCAGTCATCCGAACCTTTCACGTCGAGTGGGAAAGTTGGACCGGGAGGGAATGTACAGACTCGCCAGCGAAAATGGTATCAAGCTTATTGTGGATGCGGCTCATCCCTATGCCACCTCGGCGCGTGCCAATGCTCGGAAGACAGCTATGGAACTGAATATCCCTTATCTTGGCTGGCTCAGACCCGCTGTTCTGGAACCGCATGAATGGGTGATTTTCAGAGAGAACCACGAGCCGGCGGCGGAGGTTGCCTGTTCTTTTGGTGTGCCACTCCTGCTCACCACGGGATCGAGGAATTTGGCCCCTTACGTTGCCGCGGCAGACCGCTCCGGTGTAGAACTCGTTGTGCGCGTGCTTGCCCACCCGGATTCATTAGAGGCGTCCAGAAAGGCCGGGTCCGTGAAAGTAACATCGTCACCGGCCGAGGACCGTTCTCCGTAGATGAAAATCTGGCGGTGATGAGGCGGTTCAGCATTGGAGTCCTCGTCACCAAAGACAGCGGAGTGGCCGGCGGCGTCCCGGCAAAACTCGAAGCCGCCCGCATCCTGGGCTGTCGAGTGGTAGTTGTCCAACGCCCTAAAGAATCGGCAGGGCCTATGTTCTTCGACGTCTCGAAACTTGTGGCTGCGGCATGTGAGGCTGTTTCGCTTTAAGAAAGATAACCTTCCGAAACAGATTATTGGTGGCGACAGGCGTCCCTGCCTGTCAATGTTACGCTCACAAAGACGACTTGGTATGAGTCTGTTCGGCCGGACCCAGACCGGTGTCATTGACCAATCACTCAGGTGCAGCCAATTGTGGACCCCGACTACAGGCGTTTCCTCCCCCTTGAAGAAACAATTCGAGAGCAATTGGCAGGCATGA
>CAINUH010000442.1 GCA_903853735.1 uncultured Desulfomonile sp.
GATCAATATCTTATTTGATGATAAATATTCCATTTCTATTCTCCTCACTCTACCAGCGAGATCGCATTGACCGGGCAAATTTTGACGCACATTGGACCATATTTCATACCACTACACAGGTCGCAAGGCTCACGAAGGAGCATAGGTTTTGCAGATGCGTCCGCCTCCTTTTTTTGTCCCGAATCACTCGATTCCTCAGTCACACCGATTCGTTTGATCTCAAGCCCTTCGGGCCGCGCTATTTTCAGGCTCTCTTCCTCCTTTACGACCACCCCAAAGTAGTCCTTTTTCTCTCGAGTCCGATACACAACGATACACGACGAAAGCAGAGCGAAGGCATCATCCCTGTGATAGCCGCACGCCATCTCGCAAGCCATGCACCCAATACATGTGAGCGCGTCCACATCAATCCTCATCACGATTCTCCTTCTAGGTTTTGTTACAATGCCCTGCTTGATCAAGTATATGATGCTCTGCCATACTAGGATGCCTGAGACCATTCTATGGGTTGAGGTTGATTGAATTAACTGTTTTCCATACAGTCGAGGCTCCCAGAGGCAGCAGTTCCTATTTCGACGACTCGATGTGCTCAATGTTTTTAATTGGATACGCTGGAGTACATAGCTAGCCCCCGCCCAAAATCCAATTTTGTGTCGGCAGCAAGCTTCCCACGCTGCTAAAATTCATATAGCAGCCGGTTTTATAAAGCCTTGCGGTTTCTTTTGCTACGTAAGCCAACCTACTTCGAGTGAGCCGCCCTGTCAAGAAAAAATGTCATAAAGGTATAATCTTATGATATTTAATGTTGACCATGTGCTGATTTATACAATACTGTTATAACAATAGGTTATAATTATCTTATTCGACAGAGGCTGCTGACTCACAATGGATTTAGATTCTAATTCACTAGAATATTAAGATAATACTTAATTATCATAATATTCGACGATTGTTCTTGACAGTTATCGAGCCTCCATTTTATAAGTTAGCTGAATCAAGTAGACAGGGTGAAATGAATTGCGTTGTAGTTTTATTTGTGGGTCTACTCGTTTTGCTCACTAGAAACGGACACATCCCTCTTCCCAGTTCCCAAGCGTATGTTGGGATTGACTGTGTGCGTGACCATCGCTCATAAATGGATCAGGCGCCTTTCCGCTACTCTACTCTCAGGGGGTTGACCGTATTATGTTCAAGCCTGCCCAAAAAAGTCACAAAGTCTCGCACTATGTAGTCGACCAGGTCCGTGACGCGATTCTAAAAGGGGAATTCAAGCCCGGTGACAGACTGGCGTCGCAAAGAGAGTTGATCGATCAGTTTCAGGTGAGCAAGGCAAGCATGCGTGAGGCCTTGAGAGTGCTGGAAGTTATGGGGCTCATTGAGGCCAGAAAAGGTACGGGAGGGGGGATCTTTGCCGCTGAAGTGAACATGAATACCACTGTTCACAGTCTTACGAATTTCCTCCATTTTAAGAATGTCTCGGTTGGGGACATCACAATGCTTCGTTATTTTCTCGAACCCCATCTGGCGGAGATTGCATTGTCAAGAATGACCAAGAACGACATTCGTATATTGGAAACAATGACAAACGACGAAGTGAGCACCCCCGCCGTTAAAGAAAAGCAAGGGATTGGGTTTCACTACTATGTTGCCCGATTCTCAGAAAACCCTTTGCTCATACTGCTCATGGACTTCATCGAGAGCCTTCTGGCTGACCTGAAAGTCAAGCTCAATCCTGGGCCTGAATTCTACGATGAAGTAGAGCAAGACCATCACAGAATCATAGCATGTTTCAGGAGAAAAGACGGCGTGAGTGTCAAAAAAGAAATGGCCGCCCATGTGCTTCGTGTGGGGAGCCATCTAGCAACACTAGCGGGGAGCGCTCCTTTCAGTCCATCCAGCTTCCAGGGAGACCACGATCTTTACACCGAAGCTGGGCTGAGTATCTACCCGCCTGGATCGGGCAATGAAGGGCCTTTGCCCCCGGCGGCGCAGAAATCTCTCCAGGAACTCGGAGTTCTTCTCAGGCATGTGGGCAAAAGAGACCTGTATTTTGTTCAAGTCAAGGGTGAACTTCATGCGCAGGAACGGCCCAGAAGTAAAAACAGTCGAGAGGTTTTCACCACTTAGGCGGTCTTGCTAGATGGCTCCGCCTGACGGGAGGAATCGTGTATCTCCTGAGTAATGGAACTGGTTGTTCGAATTTATCGCATTGTTTTGTTCCCCTCGAAACTTGGCCATAGGCGTGGGGAGGGAATGCTGGGGAATAACTGTACTCGTGAGGACATGACGACGGAACTATCAAAGGAGAACGAAATGCATCCTATGGAATCAGCCCTTAAAGACGTCAAATATAGGGTGGAGCTTGAGGACAAGCCTTCCAGACTAAAATACTGTGTGAATGGGGAGTGGCTGGAATCAACAACAACAAAGCACATGGACTGCTATAACCCTTCCACTGGTGAAATCATTGCTCAGGCTCCGCAGTGTACGGTGAATGAAGTCGAGTCGGCCATTGCCGCTGCAAAGGCGGCTTTCCCCGCCTGGGCCAACACTCCGCCAAACAAGCGGGCGCAGGTGCTTTTTCACATGAAAGCGCTGCTCGACAAGCATCTGGAAGAACTTACCTATCTCCTTTGCAAAGAAGAAGGCAAGTCCTGGACCGAGTCCTTGGGTGACATCTTAAAAGTGACGGAGGTTGTGGAATTCGCCTGCGGCATTCCTCACCTAATGACGGGGGAGTCAATCATGAATGTCTCCTCCGGTTACGATACCGTTTCGTACTATCATCCTCTGGGGGTATTTGCGGCAATTCCTCCGTGGAACTTTCCGGCAATGATCCCACATGGTTGGATGGCCCCCCTCTGTATAGCCACGGGCAATACTCTGGTGATCAAGGCGGCGAGTTTTGTTCCTCAATCCGCTATGCGCATTCTGGAACTCTGGCACGAAGCGGGATTACCCAAAGGAGTCATCAATATTGTAACCGCGGGCAGAAATGAAGCCGAGATTCTCCTAAGACATCCCGACATCGCCGGTGTCTCATTTGTTGGGTCTACAAAGGTCGGTCGCCATATCTATGCCACGGCGGCGGCAAATGGCAAGCGGGTCCAGGCGTTGACAGAAGCTAAGAATCACGCCCTTGTGCTACGTGATTGCAAACTCGACCGAACCGCAAACGGTATTATCAATGCCTTCTGTGGCTGCGCCGGAGAGCGGTGCATGGCCTTGCCTGTTATCTGTGTGGAAGAGGCGATCGCTGACGAACTCATCGCGGCACTCAAAAAGTTCGCGGCCCAGAGGAAGATCGGCGCAGCTTATAACAAATCTACGGAATTGGGGCCTGTTGTTAACGCCGGTCATCTAAAATTCGTAACTGACTGGATAGAGACGGGCATTCAGGAGGGCGCCGAACTCATTCTTGACGGACGCGAGCCCAAGGTCCCCCCGGAGTGCAAGGAAGGGTTCTTTATCGGGCCGACGATCCTCGATCATGTCAAACCGGGCATGAGCTGCGGTGATCAGGAAATATTCGGTCCCGTGCTTTGTGTCAAGCGTGTGAAGGACTATGAGGAAGGACTGGCTATAATGAACGCCAGCGAATTTGCCAACGGCTCTGTAATCTATACTCAGAACGGTTTTTATGCCAGGGATTTTGCCTATCGTACCGATGCCGGCATGGTCGGAATAAACGTCGGCATACCTGTACCGGTTGGAATTTTCGGTTTTACCGGGCACAAGCACTCTTTTTTCGGCGATCTCCACGTGATGGGCAAAGACGGGGTTCGCTTTTTCACGGAGGTAAAGAATGTCACTTCCACGTGGTTCAAGGAGGGTGTGAAGGCCCAGGACTCCGAAAAGGTAGATACCTGGGATGGCACGATCACATCGTTGCCTACGGAAGATGACAAAAAGTAGAGCGGTATGGTGTGAAGTATCTACGATTATTCTGATCAGCTTCAGTCTGAGGGCCCTATGTTTCTCAGGTAA
>CAINUH010000443.1 GCA_903853735.1 uncultured Desulfomonile sp.
GGTGCTTCCTGCCACCATTTGGCGGAATGCTGGCGATTGTTCCTTCAATGATGTTGAGGAGAGCCTGCTGAACACCTTCTCCCGAAACATCCCTGGTGATCGAGGGGGAGTCGGATTTACGGGCGATCTTGTCTATTTCGTCTATGTAGACGATGCCTTTCTGAGCACGCTCCACATCATAATCAGCCGCCTGGAGCAGGGTGAGGATGATGTTTTCAACATCTTCACCGACATATCCGGCTTCGGTCAGATTAGTGGCATCAGCCATGGCGAACGGTACTTTCAGAATTCTGGCCAATGTCTGAGCCAGGAGAGTCTTGCCGGACCCGGTTGGTCCAAGCAGCAGGATATTACTCTTCTGCATTTCCACATCACCCGGTTTTCCGCCGGATTCGATGCGTTTATAGTGGTTGTAGACCGCGACGGAGAGTACTTTTTTTGCCATTTCCTGGCCAATGACATATTCATCAAGTATATCTTTGATTTCGCGCGGCTTAGGAAGTTTCTTCATGTCCGGTCCGGTGGACTCTTCGAGCTTCATTTCCTCTGCAATAATGTCGTTGCAAAGCTCAATGCATTCATCGCAGATAAAAACGGCGGGCCCGGCGATTAATTTTTTTACATCTTCCTGACTCTTTCCGCAGAAAGAGCAGATCAGATGCTCCTGTGCAGTTTCACGACGACTCATAGTGTATCTCCAGTGAGTGGTTTACGCGTAAAGATGGCGTCTATTAAACCATACTCCTTTGCATCCTCTGCGGACATAAAAAAATCGCGCTCGGTATCCGCTTCGACCTTTTCCTTTTGTTGACCCGAAAGTTCAGCAAGAATCCCGTTCAATTCATCTTTCATGCGCAAAATTTCCTTGGCATGAATGCTGATGTCCGTTGCCTGGCCCTGGAAACCACCGAGCGGCTGATGGATCATGATTCTGGAGTGGCTGAGGCTGTAGCGTTTGCCTTTTTCACCGGCTGTCAACAGGATTGCTCCCATTGACGCCGCCTGTCCAACGCAGATAGTTGAAACGGGAGCCTTGATATAGCGCATGGTATCAAAAATAGCCATACCTGCCGTGACAACTCCGCCGGGGGAATTTATGTACAGGTGAATATCCTTGTCCGGATCCTCAGCTTCCAGAAACAGCAACTGGGCTATGATGAGGTTGGCAACATTGTCGTCTATCGCGCCACCAAGAAAAATGATCCGTTCTTTGAGCAGGCGGGAGTAGATATCATAGGCTCTTTCTCCTCTTCCGCTTTGCTCGACAACCATCGGGATATACATGTGGAGCTCCTTAGGCTGCTTTCAGCTGTTCAGCGTCAACTTCGGTCACTGTAGCCTGGCTGAGCAGGGAGGCGATTGCCTTGTCTTCTTTGATTTCAGAGATAACCGAGTTTTTGGCATTCTGGTTGGTAGAGTAATATCCTTTGATGCGATCAAGCATTTCAGGATTGCCGGCGGCTATCTTTTCATAGTGAGCAGTAAGATCGTCATCGGATACGGAAATGTTTTCTTTCTCCACCAGCGCCATCAGCAACAGGCCACCCTTGACTTTGTCAATAGCGTCCTCGCGGAAGCGGGCACGAAATCCGTCGGCGTCAAGGCCCATGGAATCCAGGGACATCTGCTGGCTCTTGAGGCGATTTTTAAGATTCTCGAACATATAGTCCAGCTGACGTTTTACCATTGATTCAGGAACGTCCAGCGGATTCTTCTTGATCAGTGCCTGGATTGCACGATCTTTCAACTCATTCTCAATACGGTCCTTTTCCTGCTTTTCGTGGTATTCCGCCATCTTTTCGCGTAACTGTGCAATTGTCTCATATTCGCCGAACTGCTGGGCAAAATCATCATCAAGTTCCGGGAGTTCCTTGCGCTTGATTTCTTTTACCGTTACTGTGAAAACGCCTTTTGAGATGGACTCGGCATTTTCTTCGGTGGCCGGAAGCTCAAGGGTAAACACCTTGGTTTCTCCGGCTTTCATTCCGGCCACCTGTTCTTCAAAGCCCGGCAGAAGGCGTCCTGAACCGATTTCTATCTCGGAGGTCTGATCGCCGCTGGTCTCTTCAGGAGAGTCTTCGGCAACAATCGAATAGTCTATGGAAACGACATGACCATTTTCAACGGCTGCGCCTTCCTCAAGCGGAATCATCTGCGCCATATTTTCCTGCATGCGTGCAAGTTCGCCGTCAACACTATCCGGTTTTGCGACATAAATTTCTTTATTAATGGCAAGTCCAGTGTATTCGTTCAGCAATATCTGCGGCATAACTTCGATGATTGCGCTGTATTTGAAAGGCGACCCCGCTTCAAGGATGTCGCTTTCAATAGTGGGGGAATCAATCGGCTCGACCTTGTGGTCGTCCAGCGCTTTGTAAAGGGTCTGCTGATAGAGACGGCGCATGACATCGTCACGCATGGCGTCACTGTAGGTGCGTTTGATCAGGTGCATTGGGGCTTTGCCGGGGCGGAAACCCTGGATTTTGGCCTGTTTCTGGATTGCAGCGTAAGCTTTGTCAATCTCTTCGTTTACCCGTTCAACAGGAATTTCAATGGTAACTTTTTTCTGAACAGAACTGATGTCTTCGACGTGAACCTGCATAATGGCTATCCTCTTCTAAAGTGAAATATAATGTTTGCATGTGAAGAACATCGAAACAAACATCGGAAAATATGGTTGGTGCGAGAGAGGAGACTTGAACTCCTATACCTTACGGTGCCAGATCCTAAGTCTGGTGCGTCTGCCAATTCCGCCACTCTCGCATCTGTCTTGAACCATGAA
>CAINUH010000444.1 GCA_903853735.1 uncultured Desulfomonile sp.
ATCTCTTTGTCCCCATTCCACGGCAATACGGTTGGACTCCGTGGTGATCTGTGGCATCGCTTTAACTATTTGCTTTCCGACCTCGGAATCATAGAACTTCAGCATTTCCAAGACTTGTTCATTCGTCAGGTGCTTATCATAGACCGAAATGAGCTTGTCAAGCAGGTCATTCAGAAACTTGGCATCGATTTCCTTCTTCACAGCCTTAAAAAATTCTACCGGTAATTCAGGAACCTTTTCACGAAAGGCCGCAATCGTGTCATCCATGGTCCGTTTCGTGGCATCCACGCCGCCTTGAAGTTCGATCAACTTCTTGATGCTCTGAATTTTCTCCGTATTGGCGGTTGATTCACCGTGAGCTACCATGCAAACAAGGAGAATTAGGCATGAGACAGAGGCAAGAGTGCAAACGAGGATATGTTTTGTTTTCATTGTTATCATCCTTTCAGAGCGAGGAGAGCGCGGGTCAACCCTTGAGAAAGTTAGTACCGGAGAATCGGTTGGCAGATATGACCCGCGTGGTATATCTCAACAATGGTCTGTATCCGAGAGACATTCAGGTTCCGGACTGAACGGTTGCCAGGAAATGCAAGATCACTATTCGAAACGATACGACAGCCCCCTTGCCACGTGAGGAATCTTTCTCTGGCGAGGTCCGCCTACTGAGGTCTAACCAATCCCCTTAAACTATAGAGCAAAAATTGTCTCCATAACAAGAAGAAAGTCAGGAAATTCTCGACCTCAGTTCAGAGGTTTGCCTGACTCATACCAAATTGCACAGTTAACGGCAATATGATAGTTGCCCCTCAATTTTGTTGAGGGAGGATGACAAGATCAAGCATTTGGATGTGAAGCACTTCCATTATATGGACGACATTCTCGTATTGGCACCCAGAGCATGGAAACTGAAGAATGCCATTCGGGCGCTCAACGAAACCTTCAATCAACTCAAGCTAGAGGTGCACCCAGGAAAGACCTCCATGGGCGATACGGAGAGATAGTTTGATTTCTCATTTGGACCTAAAGGAACAAGCCTTGAAGAAAAGACCGTGAGCAAATTTGTCCAAAAAGGTCCGGCTTTACGAACAAGAGCCGCTCCTCGCTCGGAGGAAACGCCCAGATGAGTACGTCATTCGATGGCTTAGCAGCAGTGCTGATCTCTCCACCCCAGGCCTCAAAAGAAGAACGTGGGCTGCCCTTCTCTGTACGGTATAGGGTTGTGGAGTATGTGATCCGCTATGTCATCAAGCGACTTCGCCGTCGAGTTTGGGTCCGACACACTCAGTGCGACCCGGCCCGTCTGCATCCGCTTTCCGTCTACAAAAACCGTGGTGACGAGAAGTGCAACGGCACCTGGCAATCCAGCGACACCACCGATTGTGGGGGCCACTGCATCGATCGCTGCTTGCGTTAACCCTGGAACAGCCGCCTCCCATCGCTCGCCAGTGGTTGCGGTGATTATGACAGCAGCAGCAGCCGTCACTTTAGGATTAAATTTTTCAGCGATCTCGTCGAATTTCAGCATAGGCGGTACCTTTGGCGGTGGAAGCCCTTTCCATGCACCATGGAACGTATACCCCAACCCG
>CAINUH010000445.1 GCA_903853735.1 uncultured Desulfomonile sp.
CCGTCTTTTTCTACCTTATAACCAAGCGACTCGATTGTCGGCTTGTCGCCGCACATTTGAGCGGCTACGCCGGTCATCCCTGTACCGCAGAAGCCGTCAAAGACCACGTCTCCCGGTTCGGTGTAATGCAGGATGTACCGCATGATGGCTTTGTGCGGCACCTTGGTGTGGTAGGAGTGGGCGTTGTAGATTGGGTCGTTTTTACCCTCACTTACATCAGCCGCAAATGGCTCGCGCCGATAATTGTCAGTTGCGGGATTATAGGGTTTGCCGTAGTGCATGATGAAGTCGGCAATAAATGGGTTCGGGCAGGCGGTGTAGTATGGCGGGTCGGACAGCGCCAGGATGTTTTCGTCCGAGCCGATGGGGAATCCTTCGATCTTGCGGAACTCCGGGTCCTTCAGCTTGTCTCGTAGAACGCCAAGGAAATGCTCCCGCCGCTCCTCGTCGTTCGCGAAGGTCATGCCGAGACATTCCACCGGCCCACTGGCGTTGGCTTCCGATTCCAGATTCTCGACAAAAAGATCGCTCTGCTGGCTCATAGTTCATCCCAATTTGCGAAGTTTCTTTTCCAAATAGTAGATGGCCACTGCGCAATATTCTTTAAGACAGCCGTCTGCATCTCGTAGATTCCATCGATCAATCAATGATTGAACTTCTCCCCGTGTGCGTGAGCCTTGATTAATTGATAGTGCCTGTGTGACAGCTTTCCATACCGATTGCCTATTATTCTTCAATCGAACCCAGTTCAGATTGAGGATCGTATTGATCTCAACGTCGAATTGGATGTTGTCCGACCGAATTGTTCCATCTCCTGCGTAGCGAATCCGCATGCGCGGTTGGTGAGTGAGATCGGCAGGGTTGCAGGAAATGTCACTGTCGGCTTTCAGTGTGTCACAATGTTGATCTCTTGAGGGACTGCCTTCATTGCCCGGACAACAGCCCAACATGTTGCCGTAGGCGAGATGCTCTCCAGGATATCCGGTCTGGCTGTGCCAGTGCTCCACTTTCATCGAGTCGGCGGTGATTCGTTGCATGCAATAGGCGCAGAGGTGGTCTTGTTCGGACAGAAGCGTTTCTCGAATCCTGTTCTTCACAGTCGTGAAGTTGTTTCCGTCGTAAATGGCTCCGGGTTGTGCTCGATACTGTAAGAGTTCGATGTGTTCCAGGCCCTTAGAAATGGCTCTCATTCCTGCTCTCCTTCGTTAGGCTCCAGCATGGTAATGAGCGATTCGGCACGAACAAGTTCAGGGATGCTTCCTTTTAACTGACCCCGTAGTTCATCTATACGTGCCTTTGCCTCCGGAAATTGCTCGGAGTCGATCAGCCGAAAAATCTCCGTGAGCGTCTTTGCAACTTCCTGGTTGCGGCTTTGTGCCTCCATGTGTTCATCAAGGATTTCGGACGAATCAAGGCCCAATGCTTGTCCGGGTGTGGTAGACACGAGGCCGTGTAAGAATTCATCAACAGTGAGTCGTCGGATACACTGTGCGTCGACCTCGCCAAAAACTTGAGGGGAATGTGTGGAAACGATAAACTGACAGTTTGGGAATGTTCCTGTCAATTTCGAAACGACCCTACGCTGCCATGCGGGATGGAGATGGAGGTCAATTTCGTCAATGAGCACGATACCTTCGCCTTGAAGCGAATCCTCTCTGTCCGGATTCGCAATAGCCAGCCTTCGGGCCAGATCACCGACCATAGCAAACAGGCATTTTTCGCCGTCGGACATCTGATCCACGCGATATTTCTTTCCGTTCTTCGTGACCTCCATGCGCAATGGATTTCTCTTCACGGAAATCCCCGAAAATTCCGGCAGGAAGCCCATAATGGCTTTGCGAACCGCACACAATTGTGGGTCCTCGGTGAGATTACCAGATTCTCGATAACGCTCGTTCTCAAGGTCTTCACGATTACGAAACCACTCGAAGAAATCCCGGAAATTGGCACCAACGGTGAAGGCGCTGTCGTAGGCATCCAATATATCGAAAGCGTGAGCTTTCCTGATTCTAAGAGGAATATCCAAGACGGAGCGATTGACGGGATAATAGACAAACAACGGGACATTGACCTGTCCGTTGCTCTGTCCAATCTGATTTCGCACCTCGCTTGCCCAGTTGTTCAGAGCGGTCAAAGAAGTCATGCCATGCAAGGGGTCTTTGGGATCAATATGCAGATTTCGTCCCTTGCGCACTTGTGTCAAGCGCCAGGAAATCTCCCTATGTTCTGGTGCTTCCATCCGGCACGTGAGTTCCAGCCAGGAAAATCTCTTTTCATTGTGTATGTCCGTGTCGAGGATTCGGCGACCACTTGCGTTGGGAGAGCGCAGCCGTGCAGCAGCCCAGGAAAGCAGAATTGCCAAGCCACCCAAGATAGACGTCTTGCCCGCGCCATTGACACCCACGAGAAGATTGAGTCCGGGTTCCAGATCTATGGTGAGATCTCTGGCGCTTCGGAAATGAATAAGACGTAATCGTGTGGCTTTCATGGTTTAGTCCTCCGTTCAGCGAATCTTAAAGGGGCCAACGCCAAGCCCAACATATTCTCGGCGTCATGAAAATGTTGGGCTTGGTTGTAGCAAAGAACTTTGTGCCGCGTTTGGTCAGTTGTTCAGCATCCATGGTATTCACTCTCGCTTTCATTCGAGAATAATCCTCACTTTTTGCGGCTCCTTGCCTTTGGTGAGTTGATCCAGGTATTCCTCGAATCGCTTCCTCATCTCTACCGGGGTGGCCGGTGAGCCGCTTTTTGAGTTTCTGGTTCCTGGTTTTGGGTTCCTGGTTCTGAGTTGGTTAGGCAAACTTGACTCCCTTCTGGTCGGACTTTGCGAGGTAACGAATGAATCCTCCGATCAAGTTTCCGGTTAGCTTTCGATCACTACCCATTTGTTTTACCATACTATCCCGCTTCTATGTACCAGTCTGAGTAAGGCAGCTCCGTGCTCATGGTTTGGAAAAGATTACTAAAAATATCTTCCTGACTCAGTGCCTCGCGATTCCCTAGCAGAATCAACTTGTGTCGAGCCCTCGACATGGCAACGTTCAAACGTTTCTCATCGGCAAGATGCGGAGAAACCGAACTGTCGGACATGCCCAAGGACACAATAACGACATCGCTCTGGCTCCCTTGAAACCTGTCCACAGTACTCACCGAATCCAGCATCGCCCTCTCCGTATCACCCTCGCAGATACGTTTATCTCTGAACAGGCTCTCAAGTTGCCGCCTTATCAATTCCACCTGGGCGCGTCGGGGACAGATGATCGCGATAGCGTCCTTTCTTCCCAAAGAAAATCCTCCCGTTGCGAGGGCCTCAATGATGTCGCAGACGATCTGCGCTTCCTTCAGGTTGGTCCGAGGTCCGGCAGTGTTTTCCAATGGCACATTGACAAACTGCACCGATTCGTTGGGATCAAGGAGCCTCCTTGCCAAGCCACCGATACCTGCCTCATTTATGATTAACCTCGCATCTCCAACTTGTTTGGTGGCTGGTCTCAACGCTCTTTTGTACCAGATGGTCCCCGGGATGGAGCATATATGGTCACTCATCTGGGAAGGTCTTGATATCCAACGATAGAGACCTTTGAACAGCCGTATTGTAAGGTTCTCATTCGTGTAAGGGTCAACCCAAACAGGCTCAAAACGTATCTCCTCGCTTGCCGAAATCAGCAAGGCGTCTTTCGATGTATCTTGCACTATTCCCAGAGATACCCGACCGCTGGACGGACCTTTACAATCGCTGATTAATACCGAATCTCCTGCTCTGAACTCGCTTGAATTGCTTCCTTCCAGACTGTACTGGTATCTACCCTTTTGCTGACTTTCCAAACGGAAACTTGCCGCTCTAAATGCTTCTCCCTGAGCTTCTCTTTGTTCGGGAGTTTTCCGCCACAGCTCTGCATGCATCTCCTTGAGCGCTCTCAATTCGGCCGCAATCAGCCGTGAGTAGTGCAGAAAGAACGCGCTTTCCTTTTCCGATGGGATCCTTGAATCTGAATGGAGCCATGTTGTCGTCTCTACTGGACGGGTATCCTCTTCGTTTGAAAGGAGGGCAATCCGAGCGCAATGGGTGGACATCTGCCTGCATCCACGACACTTGTTCATGTTGCTCTCGAACTGGGCCTGGCCGGTCAATTCCATCAATACTAGGTCATTTCGGATATTGACCGCTCTTTTGATGGACTCAAATTTAGGGATCAGCCGGTGAGAGAGGTTGCTTCCCCTATCACCCAGAATGGTATTTCCGCTGTAGAGCAATAAGGCGTAGACATCATTGAAGCCTATCTCTCCTCTTGAAAACAGCATCATTGTGTAAGACAAGAGTTGAAGGGCGTCACCGGGTTTTGGATTCCCCCCCTGGCTCTGTCCTGTCTTAAGTTCACCGACCCCGACAATCCGTCCTTTCTCCAAATCCTCCCAGAGAAAATCTATCTTGCCCTTCGTACCAAGAGAGGGTGACAGTACAAAGGTCTCTGTCCTCAGGATTGTCGACCGGTGCCTTTGGTCAACCCACTGGGTAAGGTGCTCGATGGCATGGTCGCATTTTGGCTTTATGTCGTCTGGTAAAGACTGGGTAGTGATGAAATCTTCCACCTGTTCCTGGAGCAACTCCCCTCGCCTCTCTTCCAGTTCCTCCCCCCTCTTGGAATGCCAGATATCAGGGAATAGCCGATGTACAAGATTCCCGCGAATCATGTGCTCATTGCTTGGCGAAGATATGAATCGATCCAGAAGGAGCTGTCTCTGGCAAAACTCCACCTTTGTCATATCCGTCACATTTATCAGCCAGTCAGGCTCAATGACCAATAGGCTGTCCTGCCCGATCTGAAGTGTATCTCCTTCTTTTTCCAAGTGCAGAATTCTGACGGGAACGCTTTGGTTAGTGTCGAGCCACGATTTCAGCCTTGTGGCATAATCGTTCCAACATGAGTGAACCGGTATCGCCCAGGGCTCAAAGTCGTCGGTGATAATCCTGAATACATACTGTGATTCTCCGGAGCGAGTTATTCCTTCGATCCTTCCGCTGAGACTTCTCAAGGCGCACTCCGGTAGTCCCATACTGCAAACGGGGCAAGGGGCCTGATCAGGAGCCTCCGAAGTTACATCTTCGATATAGGGCTTCTCGGGCTTGACGACGGTTAGCGGAGCCTCAATGGCAGGAATGGGCTTCTCGAGTGTTTCAGGTTTTACCTGAACAGGGGGAACTACGGTTCTGTTAGTCGTCTCCATGTAATTGGCGATATCATCCTTGCGTAATCTGAGCACATTCTCAAGCAGCCGGGTAATTTCCTTTGACGTCAGGGCCAGTCGGGATGATCGCGTCAGGAATATCTCCCGATGAAGCTCGTCGAGCCCAACGACCTTGAGCCACGGCACTTCTGGCAAATCAATCTCCGAGCCCTTCGGGATTGTCGGCGCCAGCGCGACTATGCCATTCACGTGATCGAATCGAGGTTCCAGTCCTACCCGTGGCTGTAGAAACTTGCTGCGATTACTATCGAGGAACTTGAGAAAGGAAATGCGGTAAGTGATGACCTGGTTGTAAGGATTTCCCTTCGACCCGCCTCGCAGCATTTTTTGTTTGTTGCCTTCACGGATGATCCAGTCTCCGTTTTCTCCTCCGAAGACAGGCCCACCCACTTGTTTGAGTTCAATTACTGCCAACCCGTTGTTCTTGACCACCGCCAGATCAATAGGGCTGTAATTGACCATGAAATTTGCCAGCACGCAGAATCTGGTCGGCTCACTGGTATAGCTGTGAACCATGTTCTTGAGGAACG
>CAINUH010000446.1 GCA_903853735.1 uncultured Desulfomonile sp.
ATTGCAGAAACCAGAGGATGTTTTACGAATTTGAACGGCTTGTGATCGGGAATCCAAAGATCCTTTTCCAGCGAAAATGATCTGAGCGCCTTCAGCTCACCTTTTCGAACATCTACCGAGGAAACCTCATCAATCATGGGGAAATCATTTTTCTCGAACGTCAATGTCCCGGCTACCAGGTCTTGGTCGTTTCCTGGAGGTTCAGCCTGATTGAGAAGTGAGGATTCAAGGTCTGGTAAGGATCTCATAAAAAGAACCCCGGGGTTTTCGTCCATTCCGAAAAGTAGTTCTTTCACGAAAAGTTCGGCGAGTTCGCCTACGTGGAGATAGCCGGCCTTCATCCTCTTCATGAGAGCCCTAATTTCCTCGTCTTCAGCCATTCCCACGCCCTCTATGGGGGGCAGGTGGAACGTTTTGCAACGGACTGGTCCTTTAGCAGCGCCGATGTAGGGCATCAAGGCCGTCATGATCCTATTTCCCGCTGAGTAATTAACCTGGCCGGGATTCCCCTGTATGGCGGCAGCGGAGGAAAGGCACGTGAAAAACTTGAGGCCATGGCTTTGGGCCATACGAAACAGATTCCACGCACCAATGAATTTGACGGCCGTAACAACCGAAAAATCTTCAATAGTCATCTGCTTGGCAAAGTTGTCTCTGAGTATTCCTGCACCGTGAACAATTCCGTCGATCTTGCCGTAGCGTTGGAGAATCTGGGATATTACCAACTCTGTCTCGCTCCGGTCCGTAACATCACATCGGTAGTACGACGTTTCGACCCCGATGGAGCGTAATTCTTCCACATTGCCTATGATTTCCAATGCTTTTGATATCTTTGCCGTTTCTTGATGTAGATTCGCTTCGGAAAGATCCGGCATCAACTTCCTGATTTCAACCGACAGTTCATCTCGAGAATCAAGTTTCAGATCCAGCAGATGCTTGTAATCAACATCAGGATCAATTCCGGTGGTTCCAAGAAACACAAGCTTACAGCCAAATGTGGCTAGTTTAACTGCGATATGATAGGTGATCCCGTGTGCTCCTCCCGAGAGTACCACCACGTCCTCAGGCCCCAAGTCCAAAGAGCTGGAATCTCCGATTTTTAAGAAAGCTGACCGCCCTTCGACGGAGAATAGCCGTCCCCCGCGATATATCGTTTCTACTACTTTCTGTTGCCGATTCAGTGCCTGGCTGACGGCTGTTTGCAGGTCCGTGGAATCTTCAACACGAACCGAGCGAAATTGAACAGAAGCAAACTCGTGTCCCAAGGCTAAGAAGGATCCCAGAATTCCCTCGGCAAGCAGCGAACTGGTGCAGTCCGAAGTGCCGGCTTTGTAAAAGAGCAGAGCGAATTTCTTTTTCGGGGAATTGATAAACGTTTTCAGCAGGGCGAAAAAGCCGTTAAGAATAAGAGATACTTCTTCGGGGCTAGTAACTTTCTGTTCAAAATGTTCGTCCAAAACAAACACTATGCCGGAGGGTGACTCAACTTTTCCAAGCCAGGTTTGGGCTTTCGAAATGCCGTCGTCCGTTATCAGGTTGAGACCCTCTGTTGAACCACCGTCATCTCGTTCTAAGAAAGCGGCTGAGCTTACCCGAACCGAGTGTGGGCCGCTCAGGATTTCCTCAATCTTGGATCCCAGACTTTTTCCTCGAACGGGGGAAATGACGACCACTGATTCCTCGGAACTCAACTCAATAGGTTGTTCACCCGCAAGTTCTATCGGAACTTCGCTGAATACCAGCCTCTTAATTGGCTCCATAGGCTCCTCGACATCAGCGCGCTCCTCCTTTTGGGAAATACGGTCTGCCGTGGAGCCCTGATTTGATGCCTTTCCGGCTGACCTCTTGTCGGAACCCACCAGCTCCCGAAGCTTCTCTACAATGTCCGCGATGGTTCGGACTTCCATAAAGTCTTCCAGGTGAATCTTTATTCTGAAGTGGCTTTCCATACTGTCCATGATTACCGGCAAACGGCTGGAACGTATGGACAGATCTTCCCTCAGGTCCATGCCGGGTTCAATCTCGCTCCTCTCGTACCCGGTGGCGTCCATAATGAGCCCTATTACGGCTTCGGTAATGTCGTCCGTTTCTGTTGCAACACTCTTTTCTTGCGGAGATAAAGACGGAGCGGTCAAGACAGGCTGAGGCTGAGGCCGAACTCCATCAAGAGCAGGCAACTGAGGCCTGGGTAAAGGCGCGCCTGACAGCCCTGGAAATAGTGCAGAGAGTGCCGCGTCTAGTTTGGCGTCGGAGAACTTGGGATCGTAGTCTGTTCGAATTGCTTCCAAAAGACTTGGTTTCAAGAATCTTCCAAAACTCTCTCGAACAAAGGCTTCAATCTGCGTCACGACAACCGGATCCATACCCTGAGGAATTGTTACACTCACGGTCTTAGGTCTCGCGGCTGATTTAGTGGGGCGAATCGAACGATGCGTGAGCCTCTCTTGTCCAGGGAACGGTAGAAACGATCCTTCAGCCTGAAGACGGCCTTTGACGAAAAGCTGCGCGAGCGCTGATCTAAACGACATGATTTCGGACGCAGGAAAACACGTATGGATGCAATCCACTTCTCCCAGCGTATCCATGACAAGATTGCTCAGAATATCCCGGGGTCCAACCTCCACGAATAAACGTATGCCATAATCGTCCCAGAGGGTCCTTGCATTCTGCATCCAGTGAACCGGCGATTCCAGATGGGCCATGAGGATTTTCTTAATTTCAACCGTGTCGGCAGGAAACGGCTTCATGGTAGTGTTGGAAATCACCGGTATCCTTGGTTCGTAAAACTCTATACCCGCAACAAATTCCTCCAGTTCGTCATGGATGCACCTCATGATGGGAGAGTGAAAGGCCATGCTGACAGGCAATAGCGTACGCCGATATCCCTGTGCCTTTAGCTCTTCACCCAAAGCTGTTACAGCCTCGGTATTTCCTCCCAGTACTACCTGGCGGGGCGAATTTATGTTGGTAATGTAGATATTGTCGGTTCTGCTCAGGATTTCCTCGAGATAATCCAGAGGAGCATTAACAGCCATCATGACGCCTGGGTCTACGTGCATCCCACAGGCCTTGTCCATGCAGATCGCCCTCTCGTTGACTATCCTGAAGCCGTCCTCGAATGAGTACACGCCGGCAAGGCAGAGGGCGGTGAGTTCGCCGAGGCTGTGGCCTGCGAGCGCGGCGGGAGTCATGCCGAGAGATACGAGGTACTTCACCATTGCAAACTCTAGTGTAAACAGTGCCGGCTGCTGCCACCGAGTTTTCTGCAAATCTTCCTCTCGGTCGTAAAACATCAAGTGGAGAATGTCGAAATCGGCCACGTCCGCGGCCTTATCCATCCACTCACGAATTGTCGGAAAGTTTTGATAGAGTTCGTGCCCCATCCCGGCGTAGTGCGAACCTTGTCCCGGGAATACATAGGTCAATGGCACCGGTTGTGCATCCGCAGGTCCCAGATAGACGCCTTGTTTGGCCAGAGCCCTGATTTGCTTTGAAGAGATGACGTCGCCCGGTTTGATTGGAGCGGCTTCACCTACGAGGGAA
>CAINUH010000447.1 GCA_903853735.1 uncultured Desulfomonile sp.
GACAATGATTCGGGAAATGCCATGACGCACCTCTTTCTTC
This sequence comes from uncultured Desulfomonile sp., assembly GCA_903853735.1. The sequence continues at coordinate 41 of CAINUH010000447.1, forward strand.
TTGAATCCCCCACAACCCCTTTAGATTCAAGATAGGCTCCCAGTTGAAAACCATCTGTTAAATTGAGACACTACATCATACTCGAAAGGTCTATCCGTGCGCAAACTTTTTCTTGACAAGCTCAAAATCGCGCGATGCATACCCCTTATTGCCAAATATGTTATACGTCAAGTATAAACAGGAGCGCTAAAGAGCTTGTCTCCAAGACCGATGAATTAGTTTCCCATTATAATCAACACGCTCGACCTTTTGCTTGGACGGCCACGGCAGACTCAATCCTAAAAAAGGTCGGGGGAATATGTAAACTTATTTGCGGGACGGAACGCTAGTCGTCACATCCGGTTGAGCATCGCGGCAAGCCTGATTGCATGGGAATACCGTCCCCTGACTTCGGAACCTCACTCTTGAAATAGGGAGATAAAGGTAAAATTCACTGAATCGAAAAGGCCCTGATCGGTAAGTTTCAGATCAGGAATTGGAGTGAGGGCCATAAAGGACAGAGTGGCGAACGGATGATCGAGCGTACAACCCAGTTTTCGAGCTGCTTCCACCACCTGCTCCAGGCCGTCCTGAACCTCCCCAATTGATCTATCGGACATCAAACCGGCGATTGGTAAAGGCAATCCGGCAATTACCAGGCCTTCGTCCACCACTGCCATCCCTCCCTTCATTTGCACTACTGCTTGAGCCGCCGCAAGCATGTCTCCATCATTGACGCCCACCACAATTATGTTATGAGAGTCGTGGGCTACCGTGCAGACAATAGCTCCCCGTTTAAGACCAAAGCCGCGTATCAATCCTACGGAAAAATTACCTGTTCCCCTGTGCCTTTCTATTACTGCAATTTTGAGAATGTCTCGCGCGGTGTCGGCAACTACGAGGCCGTCAACAACCAGGGGTTGCTCCAAAACCCTTTTGGTGAGAATTTGTCCTGGAACAACTTGTATGACGTTTACTTTTTTGCCCTGATCCTTGATCGAGAGATCCGACACTTTTTGCCAATAAACATTCATGCTGCCAGGCAGTTCTATGGGGGTGACGGCTTGTGAAGAAACAATCAGCTTTCCTTGTTCTGCCACTAACCGACCGGCATTATATACTGCACTAACTCTCATATCCTTGAGATCGTCAATTACGAGTATGTCGGCCGTGTATCCAGGCAGTATTGCTCCCAGTCCTTTGAGTCCGAAATATGACGCCGTATTAATGGTTGCCATCTGAATTGCCCTGAGAGGGTCCAATCCTTTGTTTACGGCCGATTTGACGATGCTGTTGATGTGGCCCTTTGCAAGTATGTCGTGCGGGTCCAAGTCGTCCGTCACAAAAAAACAATTGCGCGAGTTGTATTCATTAACGAGAGGAAGGAGAGTGTCCAAATTTTGGGCGGCCGATCCCTCTCTTATCATGATGTGCATACCCATTTGAAGTTTCTCCCGCGCTTCTTCCAGGCGTGTACACTCATGGTCGGACCCTATACCGGCTGCGATGTATGCACACAGCTCTTTGCCCGTTAAATTCGGGGCATGGCCGTCTTTCACCCTGTCCCTGAAAACCATTATCTTTGCCAGGACCTCCGGCTCGGTAAATAGGACTCCCGGATAGTTCATCATCTCTGCGAGTCCCAGGACGCGCTCATGATCCTTGTAAAGCTCCATTTCTCGGTGAGTGAGTTCTGCCCCTGACGTCTCAAAAGGAGTGGCAGGCACACAGGATGGAAACATGATAAACACTCGGAGAGGTAATCCCTCACTAGATTCCAGGATGTAACGGATACCAATCAAACCCAGGACATTTGCAATCTCGTGGGGATCGGCAACCACGGTGGTAGTACCTAGCGGCACTACGTTTTTGGCGAATTCAGGAATTGCTAGCATACTCGATTCGAGATGTAGATGTCCGTCGATAAAGCCGGGGGCAATAAAACGCCGCTTCAGATCAACGACCTCGACGGCGTCGTAATCGCCGAACCCGGCTATACGGCCCTCGTGAATCGCCACCGAAGCGGGATGTATACTACCCGAAAATACGTTGATGAGTTGACCGTTCTTGAGCAGGAGATCAACAGGTTGCCGCCCCATCGCTACATCGATTCGTTTCGCTAATTCCATGTCACGCTGCCTTTCTCTATATCAAACAAAACAAGGGTTCTCGTTCCGACTCTCCTCTTGCCTTGCTAGACGGTTGCGGTTTCTATGGCTGTACGACAAGCACAATCTTCATAATCGATCTTTTTCAGAGACCGGAAAAACATTTTCTTTACGTTGTCTACATTCTTATTCATCGTTTCAGCAATCATTTCCCAGGTTACTGGGGCTTCGGTGTGGTGCCAACTATCGTAGTCGGTGCTCATGGCCGCGACCGCGTAACAGATGCCTGCTTCCCGTGCGAGAACGGCTTCCGGGACAGTGGACATGTTGATAATGTCTCCGCCCCACATTCTGAACATGCGGCTCTCGGCCCGAGTGGAAAACCTGGGCCCTTCTATAGTGATCACCGTGCCGTTAGGATGGTGAACGATTTTTTCAGCGACACACGTTTCTATCAGAATCCTCCGGAGTCTCTCGCAGAAAGGATCCGCGACGGCCATGTGAACTACCTGGTCGCCTTCATGGAAAGTACTCTTGCGAGTCCTGGTCCAATCTATGAATTGATCCGGCAAAACAAGATGACCGGGCTCAATTTCTTCCCTGAGCGAACCACAGGCCGTGGTAGCTATGACGTGAGTGACGCCTTCTTGCTTCATAGCCCAAATGTTGGCCCTGTAATTTATCGCGGAAGGTCTTATTCTGTGACCTTTTCCGTGACGCAGCATGATTACTATTTCAGTATCGGCTACACTGCCAACTATTAAATCAGCAGACAGTGGACCAAAAGGTGTTCCCCGTTTTAGGATTCGAACGTCCGTAAGAAAATCCGGATCATCAAAGCCGGATCCACCGATCATCCCTATCTTTACCACTGCATTCTCCTCTTCCCGGCACTCTAATCCCGTATCGCTTGGGATTGTAGACTTCCAGACGAGACAGTGTCAACTCAAAGGCACCATTGTGACAGGCTGGGGATCCATTTCACTTCACACCAGTTTGGAGTATGCATCACCCCATGTATTTTGTAGTAGTTCTCAAAGGTTTTTACGTATCGGGGGCAAACAAGATGCAGCCGCTCCTAGCCTGACCGAAAAGACTTTTGAGAAGCAGTATATTGTTGTTCATTTCCTCCAATTCCATACGGCGGCTCGTTATTTGGCATTTATCGCTGAGTGAGGAGTGGGGACAAATCACCGGAAGGCGACTCAAGTATTTGAGGTGCATTGGCTA
>CAINUH010000448.1 GCA_903853735.1 uncultured Desulfomonile sp.
AGTCTCCATCGCGCACGCATCCCAAGAGAATCGGCGCACATTCCTCAATCCATTGGCACGGAGAATAGCACCACGTTCAGGGTCGAGTGCGGCGCCAATGGCCCTGGCAATTGAATCCGGGTCGCTTGGATTGAATTTCTCGAATCCATCCCCCCCCCCGATCTCAGCAAAAACATCCGTGTCACTTGCAGCAACAGGAACACCCAACCCCTGAGCCTCAACTAGAGGGAATCCAAACCCCTCCATCATACTTGGAAAAACAAAAACCGAAGCGTCACGAAAAATGCGCGATAGTTCGATGTCCGGTACCTGTCCGCAGTTATCGATCCGCCGAGACACTCCGGTTGACCGAAGACTTGTTTTCTCGCTCTCGGAGAACGGACTGCCAACGACACGGAGCGACAAGCCATCGGGCCACTGTGAACTTAGCGGGGCTTTGGCCAACGTGAAGAAATTCTTATAGCCCCTGCGATCTCCCACGAAGAGAGCGTAAGGCCGCGGGTGCGCCCCTTCCGCAGTATGAACTCCCCCATTATTGATCGTTAGGTGATCAACCCCATGATATACAACTCTCGTCTTGGGTAGCAAGTCAGGATAAACCCTGCCGAGGGCGTCTCTTGTTGAATTGGAAATGGCAATAATTTGCGATGCGCAGTTGAGACACGTCTTCTTCTGTCGAACCACGTCATCCGCATTCCCCCAAAAGTGATAAGGAAACTCTTCAGGAATCATATCGTGTAGCACGGCAACCGTCGGGATCTTCCGTTCAAGAGGGTTCACTCCGAAATTGGCAGTGAAATAGACACCGTATCCCTGCAATTGCGTCGGCCAGAAGTCCCTGGAGAGTTTCGCCCAAGCACGACCCGCCAGATCGCCCCTTCGCCGCAGATACCGTTCGGATCTCAATACCATCTTGCAGTCGGGCACCTCATCACAAATCGGAGGGCAATCCATCAACATGTCGAATGGAAGCTTCAAACGTCCGACGACTTCCCGAAGGTAACGATGAATGCCCCTCTGGGAGGAATTTCCGAACGGAGCACCGTCAATAAGCGCTTTCCGTGTTTGTCTCATAAATTATGCCCGAAGAGAATTCAGGAAAGGACACTCTCAATGCTGTGTTGTATTCCCATTTCAAGGTCAATTACAGGCATTTCAGCAATAAGCCGGAGTTCCTGATTCGCAGACAAGAATGTAAGTGATCCATCTGGATCCCGGGATTCCCGAAACTTTCCCTTCACGTAACCTTCAGTTATGGATTGTTCAAAGACATTTGCTGCTATGTCCCTTCGAACAAAAAACGCGTCATTGCCAGCAGTATTGCAACCGACAAACACATAGCCCTTTTTCGCAGCGAGGCGACACAAAGCGGGGAGTGATGCACCAAAATACAGGTTGGAATAGTGAGCCTTCCGTCTGACAAAATCTGCTCTATATGGAATACTGACGGCCTTTTCCTTTCCGAAGCGACTATTATATTCACAAATTACAATCCGGGGACTGACAACATCAATAGCTTCCCATACCCAATAGTCGTTTCCATCGATATCAATGCTAAGAATACCAATGTCGCCTTGGAACCGCGTGGAAATAAGAGAATTTATATTCTCGCATGTTATAAACGAGCAAATTGACGTCAGGTCATGGCGCCAGTATAGTGAACTCTTCATTATCTCGCGAACATTCGATTCACATCCGTCAATTATCAGGCCTGACCAATTGTCATGCATTAGTAGAAATCGAGTATTTGATTCGGTGAAGTTCTCGACTCCGAATTCAACAAATGTCTTGTTCTCGATTTTGATTCGATCAATCAAGTACTGTATGATTCCATCCTCGCCATATTGAGAAAATGCTGAGAACTCAGCATCTTGAAAGCTCATCGACGGGTCGGATTTCATTCTCCGGATTAGTAGATCTGCTATGAGCATCCGTGTTTTTTCATTCTCTTCGTTACAAACTGGACAAGCCAAGGGCAAAGGCACCATGGTTCCAAACAATTTACGGCCGGGCCGGAGAAATAAACACCTAAATAGATTTTTCAAAAGTGCCTTCATTTGTATTGTCTCGTTGGGAGCCATTCTCTAACATGGCGCTCTATATAGCCGATGACACGTTTAACAAATCTTTGAAGACTACTCTTAGGTTCAACGATTCCGTATGTTGTTTTCTCCAAGTAGTGATCCGCTCTTGAACTCTTCCTAACACACAACGGGTGGGTGACTGGAAAGCGAATCGGACAGGTTGCTCTGGCGGCATCTGGGCTGTGCATATCCAAAGTGTGCGTGGCC
>CAINUH010000449.1 GCA_903853735.1 uncultured Desulfomonile sp.
TCCGAGATATCTTCTGCGGAGTCCCAGGAAAGAATGGGACGAGGAGCCGACATTCAATGGGAAGCTCCCTTCGGCACGATGATGCCGGCGTACTATGCAATGTACGCTCGGGGTCACTTCGAAAAATACGGAACGACCGAAGAGGACTTGGCCTTGATTCGAGTCAAATCCTCAACATACGGCCAGATCAATGACAAGGCTGTTTTCCAAAAGGCCCTCACTCTGGAAAAGATTATGGAACCCAAGTACATAGCCACGCCTCTCAAAGTGCTGGATTGCTGTGCAAATGCGGATGGCTCGTCGTGCGTGATCCTTGCCTCGGAACAAAAGGCGAAGGCCCTGTGCCGGAAACCGGTCTGGATCAAGGGGCTTGGCATGGCCACGGCCCCCATAAACATGGCCGGGCGGGACACATTCAGCGGTCTGCGATGCGCCCAAATTGCCGCGAAGAGAGCCTATGAGATGGCACGGATAACCGCATCAGACGTTGACGTGGCTGAAGTTCACGACTGTTTTACCATTGCAGAGATGATGGCTTACGAGGACCTCGGATTTGCGGAACCGGGCCACGGGAAAGATTTGATCCGTAATAAGGAAACCTATAAAGACGGCAAGATCCCGGTTAACGTGGACGGCGGACTGCTTTCCAAAGGCCATCCTATCGGCGCAACCGGAGGCTCTCAAATTCGCACAGTAGTGCTCCAGCTACGCGGCGAAGCAGGCGAAATGCAGGTTTTTCCCGGACCCAAGATTGGGCTCGTCCACAACATAGGCGGCGTGGGCATATACGGCAATGTGAGTATATTCGGGACTGAATGATTTATGCTGTTTCCTTTCTCTTGGTCTATTGGAGGACAACATGGGATTTGAACAGTTCGGTGTTATAAGTTTTACCGGCAATACGAGGGCAGAACAGTTCGTGGAATTTCTTAAGAAAAACGAGATCCGTGGCACGGTATGCAAGACCTGCGGAGCCAAGTTCTTTCCACCAAGGAGTGACTGTAACTTCTGCCTGAGTGGTGATGTGGACTGGTTTGAAGTTTCAGGAGAAGGCAATCTGCTCAGTTTTACTAAAGCGATGTTTGCTCCTGCCGGCTTTGAAAAGGACGTACCATATATGCTGGGAGTCGCTGAGTTCAGTGATGGCATCAAAGTGTTTGGTCGGATAGACAAGACACTCAATGAGGAGATAGTGAAACCGGGCCTCAAAGTGAAAATACGGACGGTGAACCTCGAAAACGACCGACTTAGCTACGAATTGACGGCTGTTTGACATTCAGTCGGAACATGGCAGGCCGTGAGACCTGCCATGTAATATCCATACGACTGAAGTTCAGAATCGGCAACTGGCACTCTTCAATACCAGTCCCCGTCTTTGTTAAGTACGAACTTTCCAGGCCCAGGTCGGAAAGCTCTCCAGAGCCTGTTCGTCAATTTTCTCCAAACCCCACGTACAATTTCGCAAGGTCTTCAGATTTGATAAAAAGGAGATTCTCAGTATTTTTCTCTTCCGCAGTCTTGGTAAAATTGAATGATCCAGTGATAGTAGTGTTCCCATCTATAACCATGATCTTGTTGTGAGCACTGGTATGCTGATTATCTATATACGTGTGTCACAGTCGAAACCGATTCCGGAACGAAACATCTTTCCTTCGTCTCCTGATCGAGGTTGTCCATCCGAATCTTAATTTCCCTGCTTATTGTTTTTGTAAATTCGAAGTAGTGTTCGGCTTCACCAATTGCTTGTATATATCGGTCGAACCTGTTGGGGAAATTCCACAATGCCTTGAAAAAATAATGCCAGAACGTGTTCCTTGAAGGATACAGGAGACCCTGACGCAAACAA
>CAINUH010000450.1 GCA_903853735.1 uncultured Desulfomonile sp.
AAGAAGAAAGGAGGTGGAGAGATGAAGAAACTATTAACATTAGCAGTTGCATTTTTGTTTGCATTCTCTCTTACCGGTTTGAGCTTTGCTGAAGAGCAGGCAGCACCAGCAGCAGAAAAGCCCAAGGTAGAGAAAAAAGCACCGGTTAAGGCAGAGAAGAAGGCAAAGAAAGCAAAGAAGTCCAAGAAGGCAGAGAAGAAGCCCGAAGAGAAGAAAGAGGGCGAAGTCGCTCCTGCTACAAAGTAATCAGTTTTGTTTTAAGTTGCAGTTTAGTTTAGTATAATAAAGGGACACCGTATCTCATGGTGTCCCTTTATTATTTGCTTTTGCTTTCCTAACAGCCAGCGTCTGTATTCGTATTTGGGATACAAAAATCCGAATGATTTTGAAAAGAATTTTATATTGGCAAAAGCAGCGCGCCCGGGTGTCCATTTTACTTGACCAGATCAGTGAGCTGATTTACTATAATAACGGTCATTTTTCTGTTTTTCAAGGAGGATGTCATGCTGAAAAAATCATTCCCAATTGTACTGAGTCTCATCGTTCTGTCGTTCCTGGTGGTTGGCTGCCCCTCTCCCATACCGGGCTGCCGTTCATTCTTCTCCCTTGATCAGAACGCGTCGGGCGTCAACGAGATGGTCAACAACATCGCCAGCCTGACCGTAGTCTCCAGGGATGATAATGAACTGCGGGCTGAATACCGGGCCGGTTTCGTCCAGGGAAAGCTGCAGGAGCGCACCATCCTCTCTGCACGGGACAACACCTGGGATAATGCTTACCTGACGGACCCCGACCATTCCTTTCCCCAACAGCCCGGCCCCACCCCGGCGGAACTTGAGAAGGCCGCAACTATTCTGAACGAGAACTACAACTATTTCATTAAATACCTGAAAACCACCCCTGACAGCGACACGGCTCACAAGCTCTCCCGCCTGCTCTACCGCATGCTGGGCATCTATCATGGGGCGACCCTGGCCGAGCCGGCCAACCTGGACTACTCCGGCTCGTGGCTGCCCGATGCCTCCTACTTCCAGCCGGGGGAGCTTACTCTGGAATACGGGACCACGTCGCTCACATTCATGGACGTCTACTTCCTCAATGCGTTCAATGACCTGACGTACGTGATCTCGTTTTCGCCGGAATTCGGCGGCGCCGGCATTTCCCCTGGAGAAAAATGCTCGGCCTTCCTCAAGCGGGTCGGCGACGAGGTGATCCTGACCCATAATACCTGGCAGGGATTTCTTTCCCAGACCATGGCCATGACCATTTTTGTGAACGACGATTTTCTCACGTTGAACGCCTCCAACCCAGGATTGATCGGCTCCGGCACGGATTTCGGCTACAACAACAAGGGCATTATGTTCAATGAAACCACCCACCGCCTTTCACACACCGTGACGAAGACCGACGCGCTCTGGATTTTTTGGCGGGCGACCCTTGCCGAGCAGTTCTCCGCATCCATCGACGATTACTTCCGCTACATCTCCCTGGAAAACTCCGGCACATACTTGAATGGCTACATGCTGGTGGACAGCAACAACAACGAGACCGGCCTGGTGGAGATGTCGTATCAATGCTTTGTCTTTTACCGCTCCAGCGGCGGGTCCTACACGGTTACCACCAAGCCCGAAGGCTTTTCCATTGCCTATGATGATGAGCTGGTCACCCCGGCTTACCTGATGGGCATCAACTTTCCCGCCTCACTGCAGGTGCGTGCAGACCTCAAGTCCACCGACAACCGGCCCGCCCGGCGACAACAGTTCACAGAGCGGCTGCCGGGCGTGACTGACGTGGAGAGCGCCAGGGCAGTCATCACGTACACCGACCCGGCCAATCCGCTGTCGAT
>CAINUH010000451.1 GCA_903853735.1 uncultured Desulfomonile sp.
AAACTTTTTGGATCTAATGTTTTTGAACCGTTATCCGAAACAGGAAAGCGCTGCACCCCAGCAACGTGGTTGCAGGGTATATTGTGCATGCTTGGGGCTTCAATGCAGGATTTCTGTTTCTAGGCTTTATTGCGGCGGCGGCATTCGTGGTCTATTATCTGTTTGTGCCAGAGACAAAGGGGTTTAGCGATTTCCAATTACCATCCGCCCCTCAGGTTTTCCTGGAAAAGGGATGAAGAATGACCATGAAACAGATGGAACGGTTCATTCCAAATGAGCCGTGTACAAGGGGTATTGCATGAGGGAGCATTCCAGGGTTGGCCATAGAAAGAACAGGAATTGACCTACTCTGTGCAATTGCCTGCTGGCTAAAGGGTCTAAATGAAAATGCAGCATTCAACCTTTCAAAAATGTAATCTTCGTGAAAGGTTGCGGTAATCTCCCGGCAGTATACTCAACTACAAGAACAGAACGGGAGGTACGAAAAATGAAACCCAAAGTTAATTCGGCGTCATTGGCAGCAGCTATTCTCTTGGCTGTGTCTATGCTGTTTACAACATCCGCTTTGGCAAAGAAAAACGGGGACAAAGGTTCTTCCATCAAACCGACGATAACAGCAGAACAAGCCATATCCTAGGTGAAAACCGCTTTACCGAAGGTGACCGTCGGCAAGAGCTTTGTCAACACGGGCAAGAGAGGGGAGAAGAAACTCGAAGTCACCCTGCTACTGGACGGAAAAATCGTATCCAAAGTAAGACTCAATCCCGCCACTGGTGAAATCATGCCTAAGGGTCAGGACGTGATGGTACAAGAAGTATCGGCGTCACCGGAACAGGCAGTAAAGATCGTTCAGCAGGCCGTCCCGAATTTGGAAGTTGCGTCCGTACGGTTGGGCAAGCACGGTGAATGGAAGGTGGATTTGACCCTCAAGAAAGCCGTTGTTGCCAGCATGAGCGTTCACGGCGGCGATGGTTCCATCCTTCCTGACTGGAAAGCCGAAAGAGATGCAACGTTGAAATAGGTAGCGTCAGGCTAGTGAGAGCTTTCAACCTCCATCCGACGTCGGCATCGTCAGGGCAGCACGGTGTATGCTGCCCTGAGTCCCAGGCATTACCTCAATCTGTCGCTCCTGGGATTATTAGTGATCCAAAGAGTGTGGAGAATCTTGTGCTTTTTCAATACCTACACGCCGGCTGTGCCGTGCCGTACTTGGTAAGGACCATCTGCCAAAGCTGATTGTCGCGGGCTCGGAATGCTCCTGCACAGGAGAGTAAGTAATATTCCCACATCCGGCAAAATCTCTCTCCGTACTTGTCCTTGATCCCTGGTCGAGCCTTCTGGAAATTCTCGTTCCATGCCATGAGAGTCTTTTCGTAGTGTGGCCCGAGGTTGTGTAAATCTTCGACAACGAACAAACCCTCCACAGCCTTGCTGATTTGGGCAATGCTCGGCAGCAAGCCGTTTGGGAATATGTACTTGTTTATCCATGGATCGCTTCTTACCCTGGACTCATTACTGCCGATGGTGTGCAAAAGAAAAATCCCATCATCTTTCAGACAACGGTGAGCCACCTTCATGAAATTCCTGTAATTCTTATATCCCACATGTTCGAACATCCCTACGGAGACGATCTTGTCAAAAGATCCTCGAACGTCGCGGTAATCGCAATCCAGAATTCCTACCGGCAGTCCTTGACAAAAGTCTTGCGCAAATCGCATTTGTTCGTGCGATATGTTTATGCCGGTAACCCTACAACCGCAGTTCTGAGCTGCGTATTTGGCGAATCCACCCCACCCGCAACCGATGTCAAGGACGTGGTCTATAGACTGCAAGTCTATTTTTCTGCAAATCAGATCCAGCTTATTT
>CAINUH010000452.1 GCA_903853735.1 uncultured Desulfomonile sp.
ACCGCCCTGGCAGACTACACCATGGGAGAAGCCGATCTCTTGCGTAGGGCCATGGGAAAGAAAAAAGCATCCGAAATGGCCGAACAGAAAAGCCGTTTTGAGAAAGGAGCGGCCAGGAACAAGCTGGATCCGGAAAAAGCTGCTCACATATTCGAACTCATGGAGAAATTCGCCGGTTATGGTTTCAATAAGTCCCATTCAGCGGCGTACGCAATGGTAACCTACCAGACCGCATTTCTGAAGACTCACTACAAACCTGAGTTTATGGCTGCGCAATTGAGCTGTGAATCGGGAAACACCGACAAAATCAAGGTCTATATCTCAGAATGCCGAGAAATGGGAATCGAGATCCTACCGCCCCATGTCAACCAATCTGTGGAAGGATTCCAAGTAGTTGACGGAAAAATCGTTTTTGGGCTGGGCGCACTGAAAAACGTGGGAGAAGGCGCGGTCGGGTCCATCTTAGATGCGAGGGAAAAGGCAGGGCTCTTCTGCAGTCTCCAAGATTTCGTGAGGCGGGTAGATCTGCGCAAGGCGAACAAAAAAGTGCTGGAAAGTCTCATCAAATGCGGAGCCTTCGATGGCATTGGGCCATCTCGAAGAGCCATGATAGATGCCATGGATTCGGTGCTTGAACAAGGCGCCGGATTTCAGAGAGAACAGAATGAGGGTCAGTTCAATCTCTTTTCAATGGAATGCGTTGCGGGCGAAACTGGAAACTTGACCGATTTCAGTATTCCGAAACTCCCAGAATGGGAGGACCTTACAAAGCTGTCCTTTGAGAAAGAGATACTGGGCTTCTACGTTACGGGACACCCCCTGATGAACTATGAGGATCTCATCGGAAAGTTTGCCGGGGTATTCTCATCCACACTGTCGGAGCTACCTCCATCAGCGCCGGTAAAGATGGCCGGTCTCGTGAAGAGCCTCAAAGAGATAACCACCAGGAAAGGCGACCGCATGGCTTTTGTGATGTTGGAGGACATGACGGGCTCGACGGAGATTACCGTGTTCTCGGATCTCTATCAGAAGAGTAGAGACCTGTTGGAATCAGGAGAGCCTCTGGTGGTGGCGGGAGTGAGAAACGGCGACACGGACGCTCCGAAAGTGTTGGCCAACGAGATCCATCGCTTGCAGGAGGCTCCCCGCCATTTCAGCAAGGGGCTGCGAATACGGATTTCCACGCCCGGAGCAGACCCGTTCCAGATAAAAGACCTCAAGAGAATACTCTCCCGGCACAAGGGCCGCCTTCCCGTCAAGATTAACGTGGTTATCCCGAATCGCAGCGAAACGGTGATAAATTTGCCCTCCACCACGTGCGACGCGTCTGAGGCCATGCTCGCAGAAGTCTACAACACCTTCGGGTACCAGGCAGTAACCTTTGAATGAGCCGGAGTGAGCAAGGGGCGTACACCTACAGGCCGGTTTTATCTCACATCTCGGGTCCGACTCCTCAACAACTCAATTCCTCATGGGCTCACATGCCCACATTGGCTTTTCTTGCCATGTCATAATAATAAAAAACCACTTATTGTTTGTTTGTTAATGTAATAAAATGCTATGTTAATTTAATTAATCATCTGAACATATTGTAACAATTGTTTTATTAGTGACTATTCAAGTGGAATGTGATAAGAGTCTGCGGGCAATAATGGCTGGTGAAGACCCTTGTCAGCCGCGAAGCCGCGCTCCGGGTGCCTTTGAAGAGCCGTCAATCATTGAATATGATTCTCAATCACCGGACATTCCCCCTCATGTCTCTCCTTGCGGCTCTAGCCCTGCTTGCAGGAGCGGATTCGGCGACGGCCCAATTTGTGCCTTTGCCCAATCCCGTGCCGCCTGCAGTATGGCCTCTTACTGCAAGCCGGTTTTACATGCAGGCGGGTGTGAGGTACCGCTCAATAGACACATTGCGGATCCGGCAGGAACAAAGCCAGATCACATACGAGGAACTCGGCGTTCCTGCCTTTGGCCCTAACGTTACAGGCGAGTTCGGTACCGGCACAGGCGTGGCCGGTTATCCCACCAACCCCCTCCTGGGAAACCTCAATCCAAACCTTTCCGGTTTTTGGCAGTACAATAATGGGTTCATAAACCCAGGCTCTCCGCTGGACCCGACTGCCGCTGCGGGAAATTTTCCATATCCCCAATTACCTGAGGTGATGCTGGGAAGGTTTGTACAAACGAATGTTGTCGGAGGCATTGCCGCTACGCGGACTTATAACATAGGCTCTTTTCAATTAAATGATACCTTTCTCCAGGTGGACAATCCGGCAGGCGTCGCGGCTGCGACCACCCGTGTGAGCTGGAGTAGGGTGATTGACGGCACATACCCTGCGGGTTCGCCCGAAGTACAGAGCCGATTGTTCGACGGTACCGGCTTTGCCTTTGATGCGGGTTTTGCCCCGGGGCTATGGACTGCTTCCATTGAATTCGGGTACCAGGCTTCAAGTTTTTTCGATGTGTTTTACGGATTCTCATCGTTCAATTTCGACGCCACGGCTTCCCGATCCGCCATTATCCAGGCAAACTTCGGCAGAAGGGGTTTTACTG
>CAINUH010000453.1 GCA_903853735.1 uncultured Desulfomonile sp.
AACAAAGAACCCCGATATGTGCTTAGGTGAACAAGCCATTGATATCTTCTTTTGTCAGTGACTTAAAGATACTTCCTTCTGCAGATATCAACTGTTCCACCAGTTTTCTCTTCCGTGTTTGCAATTCTAAAATTTTCTCTTCCACTGTTTCACGGATGATATATTTGTAGATGAAAACGGGTTTCTCCTGGCCGATGCGATGGGCGCGGTCGGCGGCCTGCATTTCAATCGCGGGATTCCACCAGGGGTCGAGGAGAAGGACATAATCTGCAGCAGTTAAATTCAATCCCACCCCGCCTGCCTTCAGGCTGATCAGAAAGAACGAGATGGAGGGGTCGTTTTGAAAAGTATCCACTACGGCTTGGCGGTCTCTGGTCCTGCCATCCAAATAGGAATAGGACAGCTCCATTTTTTTCATCTTGGTTTCAAGTAATTTCAGGGCCTGCACAAACTGGGAGAAGACCAGTGCTTTATGTCCTTCAGCATGCAGTGTTTCCATGGTTTCGAGCACGATCTCGAACTTGGCAGATTCATTGTTATAGGTCGGCTCCACCAGAGCCGGATGGATGCAGATTTGGCGCAGGCGGAGCAAGCCCTCTAGAATTTTCATCCGGGCATTGTCCATTCCTCCGTTGTCGATCAAGCCGAGTAATTGGGAGCGATAGTCGTCACGAGTATGGTTATACAATTTGCGCTGGGACGTATCCATATCCGTGTAAATAATCCGCTCGGTGCGGGGAGGCAGCTCGGGAGCCACCTGTTCTTTCGTCCGGCGCAGAATGAACGGGTAGATCAGTCGTTTAAGGAGAGCCACAGTCGTTTCGTCTTTCCTGCCCTCAATCGGATTTGCGAACTCACGCTTAAAATAGTCCATGTTCCCCAGTAGTCCAGGATTGACAAAGGCAAATTGTGACCAAAGCTCGAAAGTATTGTTCTCCACGGGGGTGCCGGTCATCACCAGTCGGTGCTTTGCGCGAAGCAGACGGGCGGCCTTGGAGCACTGGGCCAGTGGGTTCTTGATGTACTGAGATTCATCCAGAATAGCGTAACTGAAGGGGTACTCTCGTAAGGTTTCGATGTCTCGCAGCATCGTCCCATAGGTGGTCAAAATAATGTCATAATCATTGAAGGTCTGGATATCCTTGTTACGGGAATTACCCATGTATACCAGGAAGCGGAGATTTGGCGTAAATCGGGCGGATTCCCGCTGCCAATTGGTGATCAGGCTCTTGGGAACAACCAAAAGTGCGGTCGTCCCGGATTGCATTCGCTCCTTTTTTGATTGGAGAATGGCCAACATCTGGATCGTTTTTCCTAGCCCCATATCATCTGCCAGGATGCCCCCGAAACCAAATTCACTCAGGAAATTCAACCAATCGAGGCCTGCCTTCTGATAAGGGCGTAGTTCACCAATGAACCCTTGCGGTACAGGCAGCGAAAGGATCCCGTCCAGATTTCTTAATTGCTCTCGTTTCTGGAGAAAGTCGACGGGGACGTTGTGCAGTTCGGAATCTTCCAGCAATTCATCCACCAAAGGAAGTTGTAATT
>CAINUH010000454.1 GCA_903853735.1 uncultured Desulfomonile sp.
CGGGCAGACTAATCCCCAGGAATTACCAGGGCATTAGCCACCCGGTTGAGAGTTGCCAGACTGGTGATTCGGCGTGACTCAGGAATTCTTCCCTTGTCGAAAGTGCGGCTGCGGAGGTCTCTCTCATCAGCCTCGTCGAACACCTCATTCAATTCCTTGTTTTCCGCCATTGTTTTGCTCCTTTCGTGGTGCAGGGGAAAAGGCGTTTCCCACAATAATACGTTCCAATTGAACGTGTTGTTGATTAGGTTATCACGAGCAACCTTTTCAGTGTCGGACAACCCCCTACGCGCACGCGTATGTTTGAAAGGGAGCCAAACCTAAAGACGAACTCAGATATTCTCTGCTCGTCATATTAGGGGGAATGGAATTCGGAATGGTTCCCTGCTCCACAATTTTCGCTGGGTACAATCCCTCAAACGGTGGAGGAATATTGTTCTTTTTCTTCTTGGGTTTTACAGGTGTTGGTTGGGTTTGTATCGGTTTCTTTTTGGGGGCATTCTCACAGTAAAACTGGTGCTCATTCATTTTCAATGAACAAACATACTTGGCACTGCGATTCCTGGACAAGCGGTCTGCTATCCGGTTATTGTCACCCAAGACCCATTTCAATTCCCAGTTTCCCTTTTTGATAAAAAACCTTCTGAGAAACTGGAGCATATAGAAGCGCCGAGAATTGGCTTTTGCTCCTACATTACGATGTTCCCTTACACCCTTTAGAACACCAAGGCAATCCGTATGGAAGATGGTATCAACGTTCTGTTCATATTGCAACAAACAGACTGCAGATACCAGCGCTTCCAACTCCGCGTCTAAAGAATCTCTCTTAGGTCCAAAAGGACATGCATTAATATGGAAGGCAAGGCGGTCGGGCCACATCACGATGCCCAATCCCTTACCTGAGGCGTCCACCCATACTTTTCTTAAAAGCCTAGGCATCTTTCACCCCAAATTTTTATGTTTGAAAAGGTAGCCCCCGCCTCACGGCTTTGCCGAACAGGGGCTACCAAGATGATGAATTATCTTTTGTCAAATTCTCCGCAAGACCCCTTACGGGGCACATACTGTCCCGCATATGGACTCTGAGGGTGAGCGCACTGGAGAGCATGCCGCACGGGTCCAGGAGCATTCTTGCAGTCCCGGCAACACTCTCTCGTTTCGGGATGCTTCTCCATGAGTTTACGCTCGGCTGCTGCCTTCTGACGGTCTTCCTTTGTCTTCTTCATCTTTTCCTCCGCTTTCTTTTTGAAAAGTTTCTCAGGTTGGATGGCAAACAGAACAACAGATAGGCAACTTTGTCCATTTGCCGTTCTGTCTGCCATAGATGCTCGCACTTGTGCTTAGCGCCGCGCCCTCAGCCGTTTCACCTCATTCGATTCCCATACTCGTGTGGTGTAATCGAAGAAAGGCTGATGGCATTCCGGTAGCACGAAATTGCCCTGCGCGTCCCGCGCATAAATGTCCGCCCGATGCTTTTGGATTCTCAAGTCATCAAAGGCAGACTTGATACCCAAACTCACCTGTTTGCGATATTCCCATTCGGGAATCCCCGCCTCTTGGGCCTCGCGAGCGATTTGCTTGTTGAGATTATCCTTTCGGATTCTCTCCAGTGTCCTCGGGTCTGCTTTGCCGAGCACTTTGATTGCCATCAACTACCTCCTGTTCGGTTTTCTCATATGCATCCAAACGCTTTTCGATCTCCTCAAGGCACCATTCCTCAAACGAACGGTCAATGAGTCCCTGATAAACCTCATCCTGCTCGTACATTGGCTGCCTCATTCTTTCCGGACTGTTTCGAATTTGTCACAACCATCGGGAACCCAATGGAAGCATTTCTGAGGGTCTTGGTTTTTCTCACAGAGTTGGCAGGTTGGTATCGGTAGGGGCAAACGAGAACTGGGAGAAACGTCTAAGCAGTCTTTGACTTTCCCACATATCTCACAGCGCCCTCGGGAACCCCAACTCATCCAAGTTGGCCAACCTCTTCGTTCTCCGCACTCTTTGCAGTAGAACATTGTTCACCTCCGTCTCACGTTACTTGCACCGGCTTTCCGCACGAACAGCAGTAAGTGGCAACCCATTCGAGCCCAGCGCCCCGCCACCCTAACACAGGTTTGGCTGACGTATGCTCCAATTCAGTTTTGGCGTAGTGCGAGATATGCCCGCATCCGCCCTTCTCTTTATCACAGTGGAAGAAGTGGTCTCCCAGTGCCTTCATACCCACAGGACCTGATAGCAGAGACATGTCACTCTCCTTCTCCGTTTTCTAGAGCATTCCTAATAGCGTCTTGGCGAACCCAAGTCCAATCTTTAGGGTCCACATGATAGAAGGGGCTGACTGCGGGCCAGCGTTCATGAACTTCCCCGCTCATCTTTCGAATTACTACCTCAGCCTTAGAGGGGTTTATGGGGATATAAACCACCTTTATAGCATTCACTTGTGCCACAAAGATGTTCTCATCTTTTCTCCAACAACCTTTGGCTAAGGCCCTGATAAACTCTCTCAACCAATTTTCCATCATGGCAGTTCCTTCCAAAAAGGTTCCCCAAGTGGCTGACGCGACCACTTGAGGTAACCTCAACTGACTAACTTTGTGGCAGGTACTTTGCCATCCCGGCGTGCCCCGCCTTCACGGCTGCCTTCACCCCGCGGATAAAGCCACGGTGAGTGAGTTTCCCCCCTGTCAACGCAATGACAACCCTTTCAGCCTTGTCACGCTCGAGTTGGGTCTCCTCGGAGAGGAACTTGATGTAGGACGTCAGAGCCGATTCGGTCGGCTTCCATGTTCCCTTTGTAACGACCATCATCTTTCGCTTCATTGGTTTACCTCCACGTTTTTTTTGAGATTGTTAATACTTAGGCTTTCATCTCCATGCCTGGTCAGCCATAGCCTTGTCAAGCCAGGTATTGAACGCATCCCGAAGTGCTTCCTGCAGTTCTTCCTTGGTCAAGTCGATGCACGTGAACTCACCTCTCAGGTCGTAGATGAGTGTCGACACAGTTCCCGTGATGTGGTTGAAGGCTGGATTCAGCGTCCGAGAGAGCAACATTGCTACTTTGTTGCGGGCGAGGATTTTTGACAGTTTTGCTTCGTGTTCCCTCTCGAGAACTTCCATAGCACGAGCCATCTCAGGGTATTCCCCTTTGAGGGTTTCCCACAACATCTTGTAATCCCAGGACCTCGTTTCCTCAGGAAATCTCTGCGGGTCGATTGTGTGGCAAGCAGCATAAATCAACTGCTGGTCAGTCACGTGGTCTGCCATGAGGTCTCCCACATCTTCGACGGCATCTTTAGCCTCTTTGAGGCCCACATCTACGAGTTGCCGAACTTCCTTGATACACTGAATCTTTCCGTGGTTGGGGCTGGTCCAATCTATC
>CAINUH010000455.1 GCA_903853735.1 uncultured Desulfomonile sp.
AACATGAAGAGATAATCAAGACCTTTGGTGCCATCAAAAAGGCACCATTTACTAATATATCCGGAAATGGACTTTTGCCGGCAGCCGTATTTACGCCAACACCCATCCCACTTCTTTAGTAAGTTCGAGCGTCACTGTCGATATTTTGTACCCCGCTTTCTCTTTCCTCACAATGCCGGGCATAACCAACAAGGAGAAAATGGTCATGGACGAACAGCAAATCTACAGAGAATTTATCACCTGGTTGAAACAAAGTTGGTACGATTTGCCTGAATCCGATGAGTTATTGCCGATGATCATGGCTGCATACAGCCTTCAAGATGCGGAACTTTTGACCGGAATGCCCTTTTCCGGAAAGAATCTGGATGATCTGGCTGCTCTCAAACAGATGGACGCCGCGGACCTAAGAATAAGACTGGATGATCTGGCAAGACGAGGCTTGGTGTTTTGCAGCAAGAAGGGCGACTCTTTCCGGTACAGCCTGAATGATTCATTCTTCGTATTCTTGCGTAGCGCCTTCTGGGCAGGACGCACGGAAGAACCCACAAAGAGTATTGCCCCGCATGTAAACAGGTATATGCTAAACGGTCTTTTCGACCAGTATGGGCACGTCACATCAAAGGGACTGCGCACTATCCCCATTCAGTCGACAATTGACGACCCCCGCCAGGTTCTCCCCTACGAAGACGTAGTCAAGGTGTTGGAACAGGAGGACTATTTCTGTGTGTCTACCTGCGCTTGCAAGCATCGCAAGAACTTGGACCCCGACTCGCCCAGTTGCAGGTATCCGGACAAGGTCTGTCTCCACTTTGGCAGACTTGCCCACTACATGGCTGATCATGAACTCGGTCGGGAAATAACGAGGAAAGAAGCCCATGAAGTCTTAAGTCAGGCTGCAGAAGCAGGACTCGTTCACGGCATTTCGAACTGGGTAAACGGCCCGGACACAATCTGCAATTGTTGTCCGTGTTGCTGCCTGTGGTTCGAGGGGTTCCACGTGCTAAAACATTCCAGGAGCTTGGACCCATCAAATTATCGAGTCTATACAAATCCCGAGACGTGCCTTGGCTGCGGTCTGTGCGTTGAACGATGTCCCATGAAAGCTCTCCATCTCGAATCATCATCGGCAGCAAACAACGATTCCGGAGAGATAGCGGTACTAAAGCCGGATCTCTGTCTCGGGTGCGGAGTCTGTGTGTACAAATGCCCTTCCGACTCGCTTGTGCTGGTGAGACGAGACGAGACGACCGACCCTCCGAACGATCCCAGGGAATATACCCAACGGTTTATTGCCAACGTTACGGCTCTCCCTAAACTCGTCCAGGATAAGTTGTGAGTTCGGCAATGAGTATAAACCATGAAAGGCCAACCCTTGAGAGGAACCCCATGGTGGAAAACAATGTGAAGGTCTCCGATCCGATGGCATAATTAGAGAAAAACCCTGTAATAGATCACCGTCCTTGGGGATACTTTGAAGTTCTGTCCGACTGCGGTGACCACAAGGTCAAACGCTTAGTGGTATATCCCGGAAAGAGGCTGAGTTTGCAGAGGCACAAACACCGGTCTGAGCAATGGACCATCGTGATTCATCAGATGGATTTTTGTCAAGTGGGGAGTAGGTGGGGATTGCAGGGAGTATTGGGTATTGATTATGACGTGTGGCAAATGCTTGGCAGTCTTGCTGTGTTCACTTGTTTTTCCATATTGGGCTTGGCCATTTCGCAGATGTTGTCGACGCAGGCTTTACCCCTTCTGTCAATCAAGGAGAACCATGTTGTCTACATGGATTGCCTCGTCATTACGCCTGTAACCGAGGATCCAGTCAATTTCCACAGTTTGCCTACCCTTTATTTTATTAATTTCATCCGCGGAATAGTTGATTAAACCCAGTGCCAGTCTTTTCCCTTGACAGTCGAGGACCACAACAGCCGCACCGGAATCGAAGTCTCCGCTCACGCCCGTAATACCAATAGGAAGCAGACTTTTACCCGAGGACATGATGGCCTTTGCCGCGCCCGCATCCACTGTAAGTTCCCCTTCGGGTTGTAAATTGTAGCGTATCCAGTGTTTTCTGGACGAAATCTTTTCCTTCGCGGGCAAGATGAGCGTGCCGCATGGTTCGGACTCCAGCGCCCGGCCAACAATTCCGGGAGCCTTGCCCTTGACTATTATCATCGGAATCCCGGAGATTCTTACTTTTGCGGCAGCGTCCAATTTTGAGGCCATACCGCCTCGTCCAGACTTTCCCACGGTACCGCCTGCAAGACTTCTTATTTCAGGGGTGATCTCTTCGACAATGGGGATGAGGCACGCGTCAGGATTGGTACGAGGATCGCAGTCCAAAAATCCTTCCATGTCAGTCAGGGTGAGCAGCAAATCAGCATCGGCCATGGTTGCAACCAGTGCGGAAAGATTGTCGTTGTCTCCGAGTTTTATTTCATCTATAGCGACGGTATCATTTTCATTGATGATGGGGACAACACCCCAAGACAGAAGTGTGGTGAGAGTGTTTCTGGCATTCAGGTATCTCCTTCTGTCGCTAAAGTCATCCTTTGTGAGCAGCATCTGCCCTACCCGCACGCCATGGAGCCCGAAGGCAGCTTCATAGGCTTTCATGAGCCGGCTTTGACCAACAGAGGCGGCAGCCTGTTTCTGGGGGATTGTCCTGGCTCCTTCTTTGAGGTTCATACGACGCACTCCGGCGGCAACAGCCCCCGAGGACACCATTATGAACTCTTTTCCGAGTTTGACATGACGGCACACATCGTCGACTATGCCCCGGATGATACGATGATCCAACCCCTTGTCTGTGGTCACGACACTGGATCCGAGCTTTAAGACCACTCTTCTCACCGAGACCAGGATTCCCTTTCTTATGGCGGAATTATTCATGCGGACCTTCGAGTTGCTTGAACCAATTCGGTAACACGGTTCAAGAGACTCCTAAGCCCTTCTCCTGAGACAGCGGATATCTCATGTACGTACAAACCATCATTTTCCAATAAAACTCGTAATTGCTTGGCCGCAAGATGGTTTTCAGGTAAGTCCATTTTAGTTACTACTGCTATCATGGGTTTTTGTAACATATCAGTACTGTATGAAGCCAGTTCGTTCATGACGATGGCAAACCTCTCTTCAGGCCCAGGAGTTAACTCGGGCGACGGGTCTATCAAGTGTAGCAGGATTCTTGTGCGCTCTATGTGGCGCAGGAATCTATCCCCCATGCCCGCGCCTTTATGCGCGTTAAGGATGAGACCTGGAATGTCCGCCATAACAAATCCACG
Organism: uncultured Desulfomonile sp.; assembly: GCA_903853735.1. The sequence continues at coordinate 3,285 of CAINUH010000455.1, forward strand.
TCCATCCCCCCCAGTGACCACCCCCAAAACCGGGACTTTCGTAGTGAAGGGGTAATCAGCCACCAAAGGTCGGGCATTGCTCACCCTGGACAGGAGCGTGGACTTTCCGCTGTTGGGTAAGCCCACCAGTCCCACGTCCGCTATCAATTTCAGTTCCAGAAGAATTAACCTTTCCTCTCCTGGAGTCCCTTCTTCAAATTTCCTAGGGGCGCGATTGCGTGGCGTAGCGAAACGGGCATTACCTCTTCCGCCTCGTCCTCCTCTTGCAACCAGGACCTTGCTTTCAGGAGTGTTCAGATCAGCTATCAGGGCGCTCGTCTGTTCATCTTTCACAAGTGTACCGACTGGCACCCAGACGATAAGATCAGGAGCAAAACGACCGTGCCGGTTGCTTCCCTTTCCATGTCGGCCGTCCCGGGCCGCGTATAGCTGCTGGTACTGACAATCCAGAAGAGTGCCGAGGGATCGGTCAGCCAGAATAATTACGTCACCCCCCTTGCCGCCGTCACCTCCGTCCGGTCCTCCTTTAGGCACAAAGGCCTCACGACGGAAACTTAAACATCCCCGCCCTCCTTGGCCTGACCGAACCTTGATTCTGGTTTGATCCACGAATTTCAAAACGGCGCTCGCACCAAATCAGTCCTTCAGTGGAACTCTGCGGCAAAAGAGGCCGCCCTACTTGGACCTCTCTCAATGATGTGACGAACGGTAATTGGAGTTAGGACCTTGACACACGATTTCTTAACGAGGCGTCGGCATCCTTAGGCCTGGAATGCATGCGTATGAAGTGGAATCAAGAAAGCGTTCGTGGCTGCCCGTCAACATCACTGCGAGAAATGCGACTGGTATTACTCATTCTGCGGGAAGAATCGCGACGCGTTTGCGGTTACGGTCCTTGCGTTCATATTTGACGATCCCATCGATTTTTGCAAATAGGGTATAATCTCTTCCCATACCAACGTTTTCTCCGGGATGTATGACCGTGCCTTTCTGCCTCACCAGGATGCTGCCGGCCCGAACTTTTTGTCCGCCGAACCGCTTGACTCCCAGGCGCTGACCAGGGCTGTCCCTTCCATTCCTGGAACTTCCTCCTGCCTTCTTGTGAGCCATCTGTTTACTCCTTTTGCTATGCGGGGCTCTGTTCGGGAGCGATCGCCGTCATCACTTCCGTCATGCCGGACAAAGGGGTTTGAACAATCTCTTCTATTTTGAGCAGAGTGTACCATTGCCTGTGGCCTTGTTTCTTGTGGTAACCCTTGCGCTTCTTTTTCTTGAACACCACTATCTTGCGGTCACGAGCGGTCCGCATTATGGTGGCCTTAACTGAAGCGTTGTCCACAAAAGGCCTCCCCAAGTCTATACCATCGGGGGTGGACAAGGCGAGGACTTGATCGAGTGCGATTTCTGATCCGGGATCCCCGGGAATTTTTTCGATTTTGAGTTGTTCTCCGGGTTGGACCTTGTATTGCTTGCCGCCGGTTTGCACAATGGCGTACATAACTATCCTCCTGAATGATAACATGGTATTAAAGCATCCAGGCGCAGGCCTGTCAATAAAAAATGCGACCTAGAGAACATGGAAACAACGGCGGGTGAATGATCAAAGCTGACAAAACATTCTCTTTCGGCAAGAACTGGGAAAGTTTCCTGAAATCCATCGATGATGAGCGAATCAAGGTTGCTGAGGATTCTCTCACTGATTTCGTGAACGTCAAGGATCTCAGCGGTAAGACCTTTCTGGACATAGGCTGCGGGAGCGGTCTTTTTTCTTACGCCGCGTTTAATCTTGGCGCCTCACAGGTGGTGAGTTTCGATGTAGACCCGTTCAGTGTGAAATGTTGCCGGCACATGTACTCATTGGCAGGAAGTCCTTCGAATTGGCAGGTTTACGAAGGATCAATCCTGGACAAAGCTTTCATAGGTCGTTTTGGCACATTTGACGTGGTGTATTCATGGGGGGTGCTACACCACACGGGAGCGAGGTGGGAGGCCTTAAAGAACGCTGCGACCCTAGTCAGTCAGAACGGGTACCTATACATAGCTCTATACAACAAGATCCTGGACAGGAACGACGCCACCCATTGGGTCCATTTGTTCTGGCTGAAGGTCAAGAGGTCCTACAACGGGTATCCCAAATTCGGTGCCTATGTGCTGGAGCCGTTAGCCATGTCGGCGTACGTCGCCATGTTATTGGCTAAACTTAAGAACCCCATCACTCACGTCAAGAATTACAAATCACACAGAGGAATGAGCTGGCGAACGGATACGACCGACTGGATTGGAGGTTACCCTTACGAATTCGCCACTGTGGAAGAGGTGTTCAGGTTTTTAAAAGGAAAGTTTCCGACGTTCGACCTTATAAACATTAAAGTTACGAGCGGAAGAGGCCTCAACTGGTATTTGTTTCAGAGAGATAATTAGTTGGGTGAAGGCTGAGACGGCTATCGTACCCCTTTGGGCGATTTGATTTCTACCCTCCACTTAAGGGATGACATTTTCACTGTCCGCCTACATAGTCTCCATTTTATGTTGACAATACATAATCGGCCTAATAATATTAATCGATTATGTATGGGAACTAATGAGCAAGGCAGAGGTGTCAGGATACATGAGTGTAAGAATCCGTTTAGCAAGATACGGCGCCAAGAAGAAACCTTTTTACAGGGTGGTCGCAGCCGATTCTCGGTTTGCGCGGGATGGCAGATTTCTTGAAGTACTTGGCACGTATGATCCAAGAAACAAACTAAGTGGGCTTAACTTGAATCTGGATAAAATTCGTGCCTGGGATTTACGAGGAGCTGAGTTCACGACCACTGTGAAAAAACTCATCAAGCAGTCTGAAAGCAGAAAAAGTCCTTCAGAATAGGCTCTTACTAATCCGACGGCTGTTCACAATCCAAAGGAGTCGCTTTCGGAGAAAGAGAGGATTCTAATGAAGGAACTGGTTGAATATATTGCCAAAGCGCTTGTGGACAATCCCGACGAGGTATCTGTGACGGAGGTGGAAGGTGATATCACTTCCGTGATCGCTTTGAAAGTGGCCAAATCAGATCTAGGGAAAGTTATTGGAAAACAAGGTCGTACGGCCAGGGCATTTCGCACCATACTCAGCGTGGCCTCCACCAAAGCCAAAAAAAGGGCTGTACTTGAGATCGTGGAATAGGTGCGGCGGCAACAAACTCACGGGAACCGGCATCCTGCCGGTCCCCAGATACTAAAAATGTCCTTGAACGGATTGGTCGTGATCGGTCAGGTGCTGAAGGCCTTCGGAATCAAGGGGGAAATCAAAATCCGCCCTTTTACTGAATCCATGGAAGCCTTCGAAAAGTCGTCCACACTGATCTTTGAGGATTCCTCGTACAAAGTCTTAGGAGTTCGAGACCACAGGGGCTCCGTGTTAGTGTCCCTTCAGGGCGTTGATACTCCTGAAAAGGCGGGGCGGCTGTCGGGGATTTTGGTCAGGACCGACGCAAAGAATCTGCCGCCGAAGGAGGAGGACGAATACTACTGGTTTGAACTCATCGGGCTGAGTGTTTTCACGGTACAAGGAATTGATCTGGGACAAATCACCCACATCACGCCCACGGGCGCGAACGATGTCCTGCACGTCCAGGGAACCTATGGAGAGGTACTGCTGCCGCTGATTGATGACGTGGTCCTTGAGGTAATTTTAGACGAAGGAAGAATGATTGTGGACCCTCTGGAAGGACTCATTCCGGATGCTTGATATAAAGACCCTGACAATATTCCCTGAGATTTTCAATTCCTTCTTGTCTTATGGCAATCCGGCCCGAGCAATTGAGAAGGGATTATTGAGTTTTGAGGCAATTGACCTGAGGGATTTTACTGAAGACCGGCACAGGACTACGGACGATTATCCTTACGGTGGGGGTCAGGGAATGATTATGAAACCTGAGCCTATCGTAAAGGCGATTAAGTGCTTGCGGCCAGTCATGAACAAATCGAGGGTGATTCTTATGACCCCCCAGGGTAGGCTTTTAACCCAGAGCATTGCTGAAGACCTGGCTGCTCTGGAAAGTATTCTTCTCATCTGCGGTAGATATGAAGGGGTTGACGATAGAGTTCGGTGTTATGTCCACGATGAGATTTCCGTGGGGGACTATGTTCTGTCCGGAGGAGAGACAGCGACAATGGTTTTGGTTGATGCGGTAATCAGACTGATTCCAGGAGTATTGGGTGTGGATAGCCATGTCGAAGGAGAGTCCTTTTACAACGGCTTGCTTGAATATCCTCAGTATACGAGGCCGCGGGTGTTCGAAGGCATCACTGTACCATTAGTCCTTCTGGAAGGACATCACGAGAAAATTCGAAGATGGAGAAAAAGTCAAGCCCTGGCCAGAACCTTGGAAAGAAGACCGGATCTTTTGAAATCAAGAGTGCTGGAGGCAGAGGAGCAACAACTTCTTGAGGAAATTCAGTCAGAAGATTATTTTAGGCCGATGGAGAACCATCATGAATGTGCTTGAACAGATAGAAAAGGAACAGATGAGGTTGGACCTGCCCGTATTCCGCTCCGGCGACACCGTAAAAGTGCACGTCCGAATAGTGGAAGGGACTAGGGAAAGGATTCAGGTGTTTGAAGGGGCAGTCATTGCAATAAACAGGAAAAGCGCGAGGAGCAGCTTTACCGTCAGAAAGGTTTCTTACGGTATAGGTGTTGAGCGAGTGTTCCCTCTCCATTCACCCATGATCGATAAGATAGAAGTGGTCAATCAAGGAAGGGTGCGGCGGTCCAAAATCTACTATCTGAGGAAATTGAGAGGAAAAGCCGCTCGTATTAAGGAACGGGGATATCGTGCCGACAACAGGTAACTTTAGTCTGTCTTGACAATGGGACGGATAACGGGTCAAAAACACTTACCCACTTGGCTATTCGAGGAAAAGGCCCGCAGTTTGGGATATTCAAACGTCGCGGGTATCGACGAAGCTGGTCGAGGTCCCTTGGCTGGACCGGTCGTAGCTGCCGCGGTGATCTTTTCCTCGTCAAATCCCATAGTAGGGCTGAATGATTCCAAGCTGCTCACTGAACAGGCACGCCAAAAACTATTTGATCAGATCAATCTGAGCGCTCTGGTCGCCGTGGGTATTGTGTCGCCCCAGATAATCGACCAAATTAACATTCTGCAAGCAACTCGACAGGCAATGGCTCAGGCTGTAAAGAAACTCGAACCGCCGCCTGACTACCTGCTCATAGACGGTCCAATCTCACTTGATCTCGATGTCCCTCAACAGAGCATCGTGAAAGGTGATCAACTGAGTGTTTCAGTTGCCGCAGCCAGCATAATTGCAAAGGTCTCTCGTGACCTCATCATGACGGATCTGCACAAGCAATACCCTCATTACGGATTTGATCGACATAAAGGCTATCCCACAAAGGAACACATTCGGGCCATCATGACATACGGGCCTTGTCCAGAACACCGCAGGAGCTTTCGCTGTGTGAAGCTTTCCTAAAATAGAAAGCCTTGGCTTAGTGCTCCAGACATCTATTCTTCGATTTTCAAGTTTTCGAACGGTTCCAATCTGACGTCGGGAGACGAGTAGAGGCCTCTAATGCGAAACGTAGTGGTTAGCGTCTTTCCATCCCTGGTAATCAGACTTCCAAACAGCCCGGAAAATATCGCATCGATGCCTACCAGGGGAGAGACATCCATCCTGAAATCTACCCGTTCCTGGCCACCAAAGTACATTCCGGAAGAGTCGACCCGAGCAGCGTCCGAGAGGAGTTTCAAGTCCTTGACTTTCCATTTGTTGTCAAAGACTTCCATTTTCCACGTCAACCTATGAAAGGGTAGCCCCTGGCCTATAAGATCAGGAAGCCGACCTCTGAGAAATGAACCCAAGTTCACTAGAGAGAACAGCTTGGACAAAATTTCGTATCGATTTATGACCCCATCATTCATACGTACTTCAATATGTCCGGTCTTGTACAACCCTCTACCGTCCCAACTCGGTCCAAGACTCCATCCCAGATGTCCTTCAGCGATCATATCTCCGCTCACTCGTAACCATGCAGGGTCAGATACGATCATCCTCTCCATCTTCAATCGGTCTCCCTGAAAATCCAGCACAAGCGGTTTAGAGGTATTATTGCTGATGTCGAATAGGGCTGATCCTCTCAATATCCCGTCAGCAAAATTCGCCTGCCAACTCGGTACACGAATCAGACCATTGTTTCCCTCTAAGTTAGCCCGGAAATCTGAGAAGGTCCTCAATCCGGTCTGTCCCTTTGCCACCCTGACAAAGCCGGTGCCTTTGCTTCGAGCAAGAAACCTGATTACTGGGTTAGTCCTGATGTAATCACCCCAACTCATCCTAATCATCTGGCCGGGCGGGGCCGTGAAATCCGTGGTATCCAGAAAGGAGGATTCCAGCAAAATTTCCAGTTTCGGGGCCTCAAAATCGGTTACGGTCATGGTGCCCGATATCAGTGAACTGCCTACTCTTGCCCGTTCCAGATTTAACTGCATGGATTTTGCCCGATGTCTGAGCGATCCTGTTAGGCCTTCAGAACGCTTATGCATGCCTGGAAGTCTCAGGGAAAGGTGGCTGAACAACACATTAGCCTCTATGCTAATAGGCAAGGAGTTGCCAAAGCTTATTGCCGCATCCCCTTCAAGACGTCCTCCTGGCTGAAGTTCGAGATTGGAATGGAAATATGGTGTTAAGACCGCGGTAGGTATTCCCTTTGGAGGAAGATTGACAATGACTGATACCTTTTTGTCCTCTCTAATGGAGGCTTTTCCAGAAATCCTTGACTTGTCCAGAATGAGTGCAGCGTCGTCCAGGTTGATGCCGGAAGCATCTCGAATCCCTGACAATTCCAATCTCAGCGGAATTCCTGCTTTTTTGTCAATAATCAGGCCGAGATTTACCGCGTTTCCTTTCAGGTCCACTATGGAGGAAAAAGTCAGTTCGGAAATTTTCCCTTTCAAGTTTACTGAAACAGGGACGAGTCCCAATGCCGTAAAATTGGACGGTATCATGTCTAGTTTCTTGAAATCTGCAGGATTGAGCTTAATCTCCCCGCCCACATCAATATTGTCCTGTAGGACGCTGCCCTTCACCACAAAAGGACTGACGCCGAGCAGTCCCTTGATGTCTGACGAAGTTGCCCCGCTACTGCGAAACCTTACTGAACCATTGATTTTTTTTAGCGGCAGGGGAAGTCTGTTAGGACTGCATTGAAAATCTTCAAAAGCAATACGACCTTTCATATCAGGACGCAGGAGATTTCCTTTCAAATCCAGCGTCACTGAAACAGTCCCACCGGGATCATTAAACCACCCAGACAATGTTCCCAGGTGCGCAGCGACGATTCTGTTCTCAAGGATGGGTTGCAGGTCTTGCGCCTCGGCTTTCGTAGAAACAAATAAGTCTACACGAGGAGAGCTTTTCAGATTTACAATCCAGCCGTTTAGAACGATTGGAGAGTTTCCAACGGTAAGGCTTATTCCCTTAAAGACTATTTCATCTGAATTCAGCCTGATTTCACCCGTTGCATTACTAACCGGCAAACCGATCCCTGGGAAGAAACCGGAAATTTTGTCCAGAATGGCTACAAGTTCGAGAGTTCCGTGCGGGCTTAACCCTCTGGATATCTCTGAGAATCTTCCCGTCCATCCCCCTTTGGTGATGACTGCATGGCCCTTTAGACCTGCATCCATCAAGCGTACTCTGTCCTGAGGGGAAATTAGACGAGAAGGTATTAGCGGGAAAATTTTCTCCAGGTCCAAATCAGCCTTTCGAACGGCCAAACTCAGTACTGGATCAGAGGTGGTGGTGTCTGTGGCCTTTACCACCAGAGACAGGTTAATCCCAGGCGCTGAAACCTCTGTCAGATCCAGATTTACCGTGTTTGACGACCCCTGAACTAAGAAATTTGCACCTGCTTTGTCCAGGGGGACGTCGCCAATAAAAATGTTGCCTCGCTTAACACGGACATGGGTAAGTCCCAGAAATCCGGAGGCCGTCCAGTCTGTTCCGGTCCCGCTGAATTCGGCATTGAAATCAACAGACCCATCCGAAAACGGCCAATGGAGGCCAAGAAGAGACGCGAGAGTTTGAAAAACGGGTAATGGAAGGCTGGAAGCTTTCGTTTGGCCCACGAAATTCCGACTCCGCCCCGTCCAAAGATCTCCTGAAAATCTTCCGGAAATATCCAGAGTCCCTTCTTTTCCTGCATGAGATACAACTCCCTTTAAGGAAGCACGATCTACGCCGGTACGAGTCACATCCTCTGCCCAAAGGTTAATTTGTGAAAAAAGGACCTTCCCACGGTGCGGATGCTCTGGAGACTCAGAAAGGATAACGACGCCGCCTGTTAGTTCGAGCCTGCGAATCTTAGCATAAATCAAGGTCTGAACAGCCGGTGGCAAGACAGTGGGCTCGGAATCCTGTCTAACTCTTGATCGATCATGAATAAAAAAAGATGGCCGCAAGAACTCCGCTTTGTTAACAAGGAGCATTCCCTTTAGAAGATGCCCCAAGCTAATTTCACAAACAACCTCGGGAATATGAATCGTCAGTGCTATTCCAGGTTTGTCCAAGATTTTGACATTGTGGATGGAAATCCTGCCTGTGGCCGTAGACATCCAATGAAGGTCGGCGGAAGAGAAAGAAATTTGTCGTCCCAAAGCTTCTTCTAAACGGGGAACAAGCAACCACGCAGTACGGGTACCATCCAGTCCGAACCTGATGAGAAGGAATAGCCCGGTGCAAACAAAGAAAACCGTCAACAAGATCGCGACCAACAACTTAGCAATCAACTTGACGGAACGTCCTTTGAGCGCAGGCGTTTGGGGGTTGGCATGAGTCATTGAGGAGACAAGAAGCGCAGGGCTAACTCCGACGATACACGGGACGAAAATAGGATAGAGAATTTACCTGTTAGACTCACCTAAAAATAGGGACTTATCGCTCCTGGATAACGGGACGACCGTAAAAATTCTTTCTGCAATAGAGAAAGACGCATCGGGTCTTAACATTCAACAACTTGACATGATGGCCAATATGGCTTGGGAGAAAAGCTCAACCTTATTAGCGCTATTGTTTCGTGCGTTTCTTCAGTCGTGAAATTTTCTTTCTTAGAATATT
>CAINUH010000456.1 GCA_903853735.1 uncultured Desulfomonile sp.
CCATGCCGCGAGCGCCTTTCTTGTTTCTCCTTTTGACGAAGCTGCGATCCTTACATCCGATGCCGTGGGAGAATGGACGACCATGGCTTATGGATATGGACGAGGCTCCGACATCAAGATTTCGAAGGAAATTTCATATCCTCATTCCCTGGGATTGGTGTATACCGCGATTACGACTTATCTTGGGTTTGCGGCGCATGAGGGAGAAGGTACCGTGATGGCGCTGGCCGGGTGCGGAAAACCGTCCTATTTAAAATCCCTGAAAGAGCTCGTCCGCGTTTCAGATGACGGCAGCTTTGCTGTGGACCAGCGGTTTTTCGGGTTTAATCATGGCGGGCGAATGTACAGCCAGAGGTTTGTAAAAATGTTCGGGGCTGACAGAAAGCCGGAGGAGAAGATCGAGCCGAGGCACTGTGATATGGCGGCAAGCGTGCAGAGGCTGACCGAAGAGGTTCTTCTGGCGGTGGCGCGTCAGGTGCGTCAGGACACCGGCATGGAGAGTTTGTGCCTGGCGGGGGGATTATTTCTCAATTGCGTGGCCAATACGAGGATCCTTGAAGAAGGTTTGTTCAAAGAGATCTTTATTCAGCCGGCGGCTGGGGATGCCGGCGGTTCTTTGGGTGTGGCCGCGTATATTGATCGCTGTGTTTTCAAGAATCCCAAGCGATCTAGCATGTCTCATGCTTACCTTGGGCCCTCTTATTCAGAGGAGCAGATCCACCGCATTCTTCTGAATCATGACGCGACGTTTGAAGTTTACGATGATGAGGCTTTAACAGCCTTTGTGGCGGGGCAGATAGCCGAGAACAAGGTCGTCGGATGGTTCCAGGGGCGCATGGAGTTTGGCCCGAGGGCTTTGGGCAACAGGTCCATTTTAGGAAACCCGTGTCATCCGGGCATGAAGGAATTACTCAATGGCAAGGTTAAGAAGCGAGAGTCTTTCAGGCCCTACGCCCCCGTCGTCCTTCAAGAGCGAGCTCAGGAATTTTTCGACCTCGAATCGCCTTCGCCCTTCATGCTTTTGGCGCCCAAAGTAAGGGACGAGAAAAAGAAGCTGATCCCCGGGATCGTTCACGTGGATGGTTCTGCGCGCGTTCAAACGGTGGGGCGCGACACAAACCCGAAGCTGTGGCAGTTGATCAAGGCCTTTGAGGCGATCACGGGCGTTCCGGTCATCATTAACACGTCGTTCAACCTCAGAGGAGAGCCTGTCGTCGGATCGCCGGAAGACGCGCTTCATTGTTTCCTCGCCAGCGACATGGATTTTTTAGTCCTCGGAAATCACGTGATTGAAAAGAAACGGGAGTGAAGCGGGCGACATGAGAAAATTCCTCGTCTTTCTTTTAGGGCTTCTGGCGGTCGTGATGGTTCTCGAGATCTCCTTAAGGAGCGTAAGCTTTCTTCACGCTTTAACCCGGGATCTTCTTGCTCCCAAGGCGGCGTCAGCGCCGGGGCCCAAGCAGGTGATCTTATGCCTCGGGAATTCCTTCACCAAAGGAGACGGTGCCGAACCTTCAATGAGTTATCCGTCTCAATTACAAAGGCTTCTGGACCAGCGGATGCTCTCCAGAAAGTTTGAGGTCATCAATCAGGGAAAAGGAGGACAAAACACCTCCGAGCTGATCAGAGTTCTTTCCGCGGAGCTGGATCGGTACAGGCCGGACTTTGTGCTTCTTCAGACCGGGCAGCCCAATCTGTGGAATTATCTGCAGTACCCGGATTATTTAAGGCGAAAGGACAAGGATTTTTCCTGGTCCCGGCAGTGGACGTATGTTGTAAGGGATCTCCTTTA
>CAINUH010000457.1 GCA_903853735.1 uncultured Desulfomonile sp.
CCAAGGAGGAACTGCAGTCCATCAATGAAGAGCTGACCACGGTAAATTCCGAATTGCAGCAAAAGATAGATCAATTGAGCAAGACCAGCAGTGATTTGAGCAACCTGCTCTCCAGTACGCAAATCGGGACAATCTTCTTGGACATGGGCCTGAATATTCAGCGGTTCACCCCAACAATGTCGGATATCATCAATCTGATTCCGACTGATGCGGGCAGACCAGTCAGCCATATTGTAACCAAGATGCGCTATCAGGGTCTTGTTGAGGATGCAAAGGGGGTTCTGAAGACATTGGTTCCAAGAGAGATGGAGATCCAAACTGAAGACGATCGCTGGTTCCTCATGCGTATACTCCCCTACCGCACCATTGAGAACATGATCAACGGTGTTGTGATTACCTTCGTGGATATCACGGAGCGAAAGCGGGCTGAGGAGGCTCTAAGACAAAGTAGGGAGCGGTTCAAGACCATGTTCAATGAGGCGCCCTTGGGCATTGCTTTGATTGATTCCCTGACGGGACATATCTATGAAGTGAATCCCATGTTTGCCAAGATTGCGGGTCGAACCGTGGAACAAATGGCAAATATCGACTGGATGAGTATCACGCATCCCGATGATGTGCAGGAAGATCTGGATAATATGGCGCTATTGAATGCTGGGAAGATACCAGGATTTCAGATGGAAAAACGCTATCTTCATCTTGATGGCACTGCCGTTTGGATCAATATGACGATTGCTCCACTGAAAGTTGAAGATAAAGACCGGTCACGCCACCTCTGCATGATTGATGACATCACGGAGCGCAAGCATGCTGATCAGAGGATACTGGACATCCTGGCCTATGCTGAGAATATTGTGAATACGGTCCGTGAACCTTTGCTCGTGTTGGATGGGGAGATGCGGGTGGTCTCGGGCAACCAATCATTTTACCGTATGTTTGGTGTAACACCGGAGAAGACCGAGGGGAATCTGCTCTATGACTTGGGAAATCGACAATGGGATATACCTCGGTTACACGAACTCTTGGAAGAGATTCTGCCGGAGAAGACCGAAGTGAGAGATTTTGAGGTTGACCACGTCTTCCCGGAGATGGGGCATAAACTTCTGTTGCTCAATGCCCGGCAAGTGGTTCACCAAGGGGGAGAAGAGGGGAGAAAGCTGATCCTCCTTGCAATCGAGGACTGCTCCAATCGGTCCCAGGAAGCATAGCAAGGCACCGACAATGAGCTTGAACAAAGGGAATATAATATGACGCAGGAGAAGGATTCCAACGACAAATTTTCAGTACTCAGGTCACAGGCTGAGGAGTTGCTCGGTACCGTCTCAGTGAAGGAGGCCCTTTGAACCAGAGCCGCAATGAGGAAATTATCCAAACTCAAGGTTTGGACCGCCGGAGAGTTTGGCTGGCATGGGTTATCCTGGCTGCTTCCATTATCCTCACCATCCTCACCACCTTTTACATGAAATCTGACGTGGATGTTCTGGCGAAGCGGGAGTTCATATTCGCGTGCAACGAAATTCGGGCCAAGATTGATGTCAGGCTAAAAGACCACGAACAAATCCTTCTTAGTGGAGCGGCTCTTTTCGACGCCTCGGATCAGGTTACCCGCGAGCAATGGAAGACCTTTGTCCAACGCCTTAATGTAGGATCGGAGCTTCCAGGCATCCAGGGCATCGGCTTTGCACTCCGGATTCCACCCGATCGTCTAGCCCACCACGTCAAGGAAATCCGAAGCGAAGGTTTTCCCAATTATAATGTAAGACCGGAAGGCGATAGGGGTGACTACTCTTCAATCATCTATCTCGAGCCTTTTTTAGGACGGAACCTACGAGCCTTTGGCTACGACATGCTTTCCGAACCTGTGCGCCGGTCAGCTATGGAACGTGCTAGGGACCAAAATGAGGCAGCGCTCTCAGGAAAAGTGTTTCTGGTACAGGAGACAGACAAGGACATCCAAGCGGGCACCTTGATGTACGTCCCTGTTTACCGCACTGGAATGCCCACAGGGACAGTTGAACAGCGACGCGAAGCCCTCTTTGGGTGGGTTTACAGTCCCTACCGGATGACCGACCTGATGCGTGGCACCCTAGGGGGTTGGGATTCGCAGGAAGGTTTGAGGATTCGCCTACAGGTATACGACGGCACGCAGTTATCCGCTGATTCCATCCTCTATGACAGTCAGGCTCACAAGGACAAGGATATGGGGCCTGCTCCGCAGTTTACCGAAGACCTGCAGGTCGTTTTCAACGGTAGCCCATGGACCCTGAGATTCACCCAGGTAGGTGGCCAGGTATCCCTTGCCAGAGTCTGGTTCACTCTTGCCAGTGGAATGATAATCAGTCTCCTACTGTTCGTACTTACGCTGTCCCTGCTTAACAGCCGCTTTAATGCCCTGCAGATGGCCGAGCGGTTGACCGCGGAACTGAGGGAGAGCGAAGATCGCCATCGCAGTATGGTTGAGCACCTACCGCAACGCATTTTCCTCAAAGACCGCAATTCGGTCTACATATCCTGCAACGAAAACTACGCCTCAGACCTGGGTATCACGTCGGAACAGATCGTAGGCAAGGACGACTTCGCGTTCCACACCCCCGAACGGGCTCAAGCGTACCGTGCCGATGACCAGGCTTGTATGACGACCGACATGGTTAAAGACCTTGAAGAAATCGTTCAATTCGCCGGTCAGGAACAATGGATACATACTATCAAAGTGCCGTACCACAACAGACAGGGACAAGTCATTGGCGTGCTGGGGATCTTCGAAGACATCACGGACCGCAAGAGATTAGATGAGGTGCTTAAGCAGAGCGAGGAGAAATATCGCCTACTAATCGAGAATAATCACGACATCATCTTCACACTCAATGCAGAAGGGATATTCACATTCGTTTCTCCTGCCTGGACTGAGCTGCTGGGTCACCCAATAGATCAGGTAATTGGACAACCCTTTCAGCCATTTGTTCACATAGATGACATTCTTGTGTGTTTAGAGTTTCTACAGAAAGTATTCAATACGGGACAAAAACAAGATGGAGTTGAGTACCGCGTAAAGCATATCAGTGGAGAATGGCGCTGGTACAGAGCAAATGCTGTTCCTCTTAAGGATGAAGCCG
>CAINUH010000458.1 GCA_903853735.1 uncultured Desulfomonile sp.
AGGGCTTTCCCTTTAAGGTAGTATGTCTGCGCATAATACGGGTCCTTCCCGACAGCCTTATCCAATAGTGAGTCAGCACTCTCAAACCCCCCTTTACTGATCAATCGAGCAGCCCGTTCGATCTCTCTATTCAATGCGACTTGGTCTCGGTATGTCAGGCCCGTGTCATGTTCAGACTTGAACGGAGAAAAATCTTTGAGGTTTGAAGGTAAATCCACCAACATAACTGGAACGCGTGCTTTCTTGCAGAGATCTATCATCGCCTCGAGGTTATGAGCAAAATGGCGCACCACGCCTTTGGCAAATTCGTCATCGCGGTGATAGAGTTCCAGGCCTGCACTCCGGTCAAGAATGGCGGTCACCTCTCCACCAAGAACCGATTTACTCGGTCCGGTGCCGGCAATTGAATGCCCTTGAGGCTTGGCTCGACCTGAAAAAAGCGGGGCCAGGAACTTCTGCAGGACCTGGTAAATCCTGAGTTGCTCCACCAGTGATCTAACCGCTATCACACCTGCGCCCTGACCGAATAGGCCGGAATATGTTCTCCGCTCAAGAAATTCGTTGTGCCCCATGTATATGATCATGAGGTCCGGACTGTATTTCAATGTTTCCCGGACCAGTGGCACAATTCGATAGGACGCATAAGAGATACCTCCTACGTTTATGACTTCGAAATTTTTTTCCGGCGCAGAAGCTTGCAGAAGATCTTGCAGCCATCGTGAGAAACTTGTTCTGCAATCAAAGGGGTGGCCATAGGTGGTAGAACCGCCAAAGCAGAAAATCCGCATGGTTTCAGATGACTTCTGAACCGGAAAAGAGACATCATTGAAGTATCTCAGTCTCGGAGGGGATACCTTCGCCACACCATTTTCCACGTTGAACAAAGACTGAATACTTGAAAAGCCTATGAATGGATCTTCTGCCGGATCCCGCGTTGAGACACCGGCCAAACGCAAAACGACTTCCACAAGAAAGAAGAACAAAAAACAGACCAATAGCCCCACGGTGACATCCGTGACGAAAGCCCTCACGGTTCTTTTATCTTTTTGGGGTGGAGATGTTTTCTTCGGTGGAAGTCCCGTCTTTTTTGGGTTTTTCAAATTACTGGAAGGTTTTCGTGGTTGACCCATTATTATAGTATACTGCTCATGATAGAATATTTATACTGATTGCAGACGCCGCAAAAAGTTCTTTTCTAGTTGATCTATACAGCTCTGCTCGGATATCTTTCGAGAACATGGACCCGATAGAAACAAGAGTGTTGAAATCCGAGGGCCGAATGTGTGAAAAGGACTGTGTCGTAAGCTTGAAGCTCCCGTGCTTTTCGGGTGTCATTCAATGTGGGCAGTCTGAATCTCTTTAAAAAGGAGACGTTACATGAAACTGGGACTGATATTGACCACGGCCATGATCGTATCTGCCCTTTGTCTTTGTGCTGCTTTCGCAGTGGAGGATCCGGTGAAATGGTCCGCTCCGATTGATCAATACCCCAGTCAGTGGTCGCCTACATCTCCTCCCCCTGCGTATTACAGTCCTTATGGTTACCAATATGACCACCCGTACGGATACGGTCAGTATGGAGGTCAGTGGGGCTATGGAGGGAATTACCAGGGATCTCAGCGCCCTGCTCAACAAGGCCCCTACGGGAATCCTTACTACTATTACGGCTACTAAGACTTTTTCGTTTTTCCGCCCCTGAAAAACTGCAATAGCCCGGATACGTTAAGTTCCCCCAGGAGTGATGCGGTTATCCGTTATTACCCTAAACCCAATTGGCCAAGCCTCGTCTTACTGCCTCCACGATTTCGGTCACGGTCACAAACTGGACTTCCCTTGTGCGCCTATTCCTCAGTTCGACGTTTCCTTCAACCAAGGCTTTCTTGCCTACGGTGATTCTGAACGGGATTCCAATCAAGTCGGCATCTTTGAATTTTACCCCTGGCCGTTCGTCCCTGTCATCGATAAGTGCGTCAATTCCCGAATCCCACAGAGAGCGGTAAACTTTCTCAGCCACTTGATTTATTCCACTATCCTTGGTCCCTATTGGAGTTATTATTGCTTGGAACGGCGCTATTGGCGGTGGAAAAATTATCCCGTCCTCGTCATGATTTTGCTCGATCGCAGCAGCTATGGCGCGGCTGACTCCTATCCCGTAACACCCCATTATCATAGGTCGCTCGACTCCTTCAGAATCCAGAAACCTTGCATTCATGGCTTCCGAGTACTTCACCCCCAGCTTGAAAACGTGGCCTACTTCAATACCTCTGGTCAGTCCCAGCCTGCCGGCGCAGCGTGGACATGGATCTCCAGCTTCGGCCGAGCGAAAGTCACCGTAATGATCTACGTGAAAATCCTTTTGAGGATTTACTTCGACAATGTGCATGTCCGGTTCGTTTGCCCCCACAACTGAAGAACTAATCCTTAGGATTGCGTTGTCAGCAAGAACCGTCACATTCACAAGTCCGATAGGACCTGAGAACCCCAGGGGGCCTCCCGTCACGTCTTCAATTGTTCGTTCGTCGGCCAGTCCTACCTCCGAGACCTTAAGGAAGTTCTTGACCTTTGTCTCATTCAGGTCGTGGTCTCCTCGCAGGAGTACGGCTACCTTTCCAATATCCGTCCGCAAAATTAAAGTCTTGATGATAGCTTGCGGTTTCACATCCAAGAATCTTGACAGATGCTCAATTGTGCTGACTCCGGGGGTCGATACTTTCCGGGCGTTTGTGGAACTGATTTCACTAGACGGGTCGCAGGGCCTTATTTGGGCTTTCTCCAGATTGGCTGCATAATCGCACGAGTCGCATGACACTATGGTATCTTCTCCAGTGTCTGCCAGAACCATAAATTCGTGAGAAAAACTGCCTCCGATAGGCCCGGAATCAGCTTCAACGATACGGAACCCTAATCCACATCGTGAGAAAATCATGCAGTAGGCTTGCCGCATTACGCGATATGCTTCTTCGGCTGCCTCTTCGGTTGCGTCAAAGGAGTAACCGTCCTTCATCATAAACTCTCGCCCTCGCATCAGACCGAATCTGGGGCGAATTTCGTCACGAAATTTAGTCTGTATTTGGTATAGGTTTAGAGGAAGATTACGATAGGACCTTACCTCTCGTCTAACCAGGTCAGTGATGACCTCTTCGTGGGTAGGCCCCAGACAACATTCCCTGTCATGCCTGTCCTTGAAACGTAGTAGTTCGGCGCCGTAAAGGTCCCATCGACCCGACTCTTTCCACAACTCAGATGGCTGTACAATTGGCAGAAAGACTTCCTGAGCCCCTGCTGCATCCATTTCCTCCCGCACAATCTGTTCAACTTTGCGTAGAGATCGGTATCCAAGCGGGAGGTACGAATATACTCCCGCAGTTAGTTTTCTGATCATTCCCCCCCTCAGCAATAGCCTGTGGCTGACAACCTCTGCGTCAGCCGGATTTTCTTTAAGAGTCGGAATCAAAAACCTGGACATCCTCATGTGCCATTCCCTTCAGCTTCAATGGTTTGTGCTATAGTTTACACTTCCCCTGCCTGGAAATACATGGATATCTTTTTTCGAGAGATTACCTCAAGGCTTGGCAGTTTGGAATTTTATCATTTAGTAAAGACATAAGGCGAGGGCATGGCAGCTAAACTTAACGCCGGGGAAATACTTGAAAGAGCTAAAGCGGCGAGAAAATTGTCCACGCCGTGCCGTCTTTGTCCGAGAAGTTGCGGTGTAAATCGGATAGCCGGAGAGAAGGGATATTGCATGGCTGGACCTGCGCCTGTAATAGCCCGTTGCCTTCCCCATTTCGGGGAAGAACCTCCTATCTCCGGTGACGGAGGGGCGGGCACAATTTTTTTTTCCCGCTGTACTATGCGTTGTGTTTATTGTCAGAATTACCAGATTAGCCAGGGGCAGTTGGGCTCCATTCTGACTCCTGAGGTTCTGGCCGATCAAATGCTTAGCCTCCAAATCCAAGGGTGCGCCAATGTGGAGCCCGTGTCCTCTTCGCACCAGCTACCAGCCTTTCTAGAGGCCCTGGCTTTGGCAGTCGGACGTGGATTGGACCTTCCGGTAGTTTACAACACAAATGGATTCGAGTCTGCGGAGGTGTTGGATCTCTTGAACGGCGTCGTGAACGTTTACCTGCCGGACCTGAAGTATTCAAGTGCCCTGGCAGCGACAAAATACTCAGAAGCTCCGGAATATGTGGAGTTTGCACGGTCTGCTATTCTCAAAATGCACGACCAAGTCGGCAATCTTGTTGTAGACATGCAAGGCCGAGCCTTTCAAGGATTGATTGTTCGCCATCTTGTGCTACCTGGAGATATCTCCGGTACAGAGGAGACTCTCAGGTGGGTCAGGGATAACCTGCCTTCTACGGTAACACTCTCCCTCATGTCACAGTACTTGCCCATGCATAAGGCAAAAAACTTCCCGGAGTTGAACCGAAAGATAACCCCGGACGAATACGATAGGGTGCTTGATTCAGCATGGGGCTTAGGCTTCGAAAACGTGTTTATTCAGGACATGCAGTCTCCAGAGTACGGAACACCGGACTTTGGACGGGACAATCCCTTCGATTGGAACGTGTGAAGTGCAAAGGCCGCGTGATTGACAAACCACACCCCGAAGGCTACGCTGAGCGCAAGGTGAGAGGGAAAAACCAAGAACATGCCCAGACCTTTTTGCGGGACACGACCTTCTCGGTCGGGTTAGGAGGCTCTTATGGAAGCAAGAACTTTTGAGTTGGAATTCGCAAAATTCATACAAAAATTCCATGAGCACATCAGAGAGGCCTTCCTCGAAGATACCTTTCATAAAAGGGAACTCCTCTCGCATTACCAACTGAGAAAGACAATGCTCGAGGAACTTTCAGACAGTATTCTTACGGAATTTACCAAGAACATTGATAAGAAGACCTCCATAGAGACGATTGCCGACAAGTATGTACAACTGGGCATACATTGCAGAGACGACGGTCTGAGTTATTCCGAAATGGTCAGAGTTTTCATCCTCTTGAAACGCCACATCTGGCTGTTTTTTCAGGACAGCAACTTCGCAGGTCAGCCTTTCGACGTCAGGTCCATCGTAGCTCTCAACAATAGGACGGCATTGTTTTTTGACAGAGTCATATACTATTTTCTGGTGGGTTATGAACAGTCCGACTCAGATGAATCGTCTGAACTGGAGACTCTGTACAACTCGTTTGTCGACAGGATTCATAAAGATCTTAGAGCGCGTTCGCGTTCAAATACCGAATAATTGTTTGAAACTTGTCTGACATTGAGTGGTAGCAATCGTTGAGTGCGGGGTTGGAGTCTCGGACAAGGTTAAGGGGTGACTCGCAAGTCACCCCGTGTGGTTGTTGAGGAACAGAGTCCTGGATCCTGGATCGACGCACACCCCTGGTAGGAGTAATACTATTGAACAACCTGAACGGTGTACCCGAACTTGTCCCCGTTCTCCTGACGGTAATCAACTCTTACCTTTTCACCTACTGCAGGCCTGCGGAAGGGTATGAATTTTGTCTTCAGACCGACCTTGATGTTGATCACTTCAGCGGTTTCACCCTCATCTACAACTCGTAGGGAAAGACTCTTGGGGGAAGATGCTACTACCTCGCCGGTCATAGATTTTGACTTCTTGTCATCCGCGGGAATCGGCTCTTTAGCTTCTTCCCTCGGTTCGTGTGCAGGGCGCGGCACAGGCGCTTTGGACAATTCCTTCTTCTCTGGAACCGGCTTTTTGGTGCCGCCAAGTCGTTCCGCCGGCTTGGGCTCCACTGGTTTGCTTCCAGGAGTCCACGATGGATCCGAAACGTGCGACGGCGGTTTGGCTGAACAGATGGCTCGCGGAGCGGCACAGGAATCTGTAGCCGTAGGAGCTTCTTCACCTACCGACTTGCATTCGGAACTACTGGGAGGAGGAGGAGGGTAACATTGAGCCGCGGTTGGCAGTGGCGAAAGGCTGACTACCTTGGTGGCTTTCATGTATCCATCTTCGAGCACAAAATCCACGGCGACCCTTTCGCCTAGACACGGGCGGCGATTCGGAATGTACTTGGTCCTCCATCCCACATTAACCTCCGCACATTGTCCATTGGATTTTACTGTCATGCTACGCCAGCCGTGATCAGTTACGGTGCCCTTGAAGGTGCAGATGCGATACGCATGTACAGGCGACAAATAGAAAAACATTATAGTCAGGGATGTGAATACAACGAAAGCCCTGGCTGCAAATGAACACTTGCCAAACATGGGGACCTCCTCACTCGGGGGCGTAAGGATTCGCTCGTTCTCAAGACGATTCCTCGGCTTCTCCGGGAACCCTTTAGCGTAAAGTGTTTTATACATAGTAGGTTATATGACAAAAGTCAAGTCAATTAATATATAAAAAGATCTACTGCTTAATAATACAAAAGATTTTTGTTAGATGTCCGCCCCAAGGCTCTCTCTTGTCTTAATCCAGCTTGCATGTTATCAATATTCAATGGAGGAAAGCTATGGGAATGTTTCGCGAAGCAAGCTCTCAGGAAATCGACATAGTCAAAGAGATGGCTGAATCCCTCGGAGGCGCCGGTTGGAAATTAGAGGAAATATTGGAAAAGACCAACGCTGCGCTGGCACGACTGCAACGCTTGTTTGACGTAGATGAATCTGAAAGTTCGGAGGGTTCCTCTCGCTGTTTGGACCTGATTAATGAATCCATCCGAGAATATAACCGCCTCGTAGACCTGGCTGAAAATGCTTTGAACCGGCTCTTGATTCAGAGAGAAGCGTGCGGCTTCCGGACGCATCGATATGTGAGTCACTATTACCCGATCCCATCTAAAATAAAGCTCTTGAGACGATGAATTCTTTGAAACTGTCTGTTTTCAGCAGACGCATCATAATTGCTCTAGTGTGTATAGTCTTTTTCCTATTGCCTTTCCAGGAGGGTTCACCTGCCACGGCAAAGAAAAAAGGAAGGGCTGTTTGGCTGGTCTTCTTTTTTTCCAAGGATTGCCCGCATTGCGAAAGCGTTAAAGATCTGACAAAGGCTTTGAGTGGTAAGTATCCGGTGCGTGTCAAGAATTTCAACATAGACGACCAGGCAGATTATGCGGTCTATTCCAAACTC
>CAINUH010000459.1 GCA_903853735.1 uncultured Desulfomonile sp.
GGTGATACCGGCGATCTCCACATCGCTCAGAAGGCGCCTACAAAGTTCGGGAAAGCTTCTGTCCGCTTCGCCCCGCAGGACCATGTCAAGCTCGGGCGTCTCTCCCAGAAGCAGGTCGTCGAACGCGGTGGCATGATATCCGCCGGCAATGGTTAGGATATCAGGTCTGGCTCTCTTGACGCCGGTGAGGAGTCGCAAACCTCTCTGAATAGACGAACTCGTCACCGACACACCGACCACATTCGGAGCGAGGCTGAAGATCCTCTCAATCGCCTCGGCCGCGTTGAGACCCTCGCTGATCGCATCCACCGTCCTAACTTCCACGGCTGGCAGATTCTTCACGCTGCCAGCGAGATAGGCGAGGCCGAGGGGAGGCAAAGTACTCGCCCACCCTCTTCCCTCAGCCGGTGAAGTTGCCAAAACTATTCGCATTGCAGGCTCCTTAGGTGGGGCTACGGCGGGGCCGCTTACCAATTCGACAAGAGTGTCCCCCTGGCGATGGCTCCCTCAGTCCCCAGTGCGCTGCCTACCCGGCAACGTAGGATTTCTACTTGTCCTCACACATTCCAGAAACTAAAACCAGATCGCAATCTTTCCACTGCTTGGCTAATATGCTTTGAAACACCATGTCAACAAGCTGAAGCTGCCAATCTTTCGGAAGCAGAGCCGCAACGGTTATCAGCCCCAGAGGCGCGACCAGGGCTTTCTTTCCCTTCTTTCCCGTCATGCTCAAGACTCTGTTGAAAGACCAGAAAGTCTGAGGAAAATTTGGAGTCACAAGCAGAACTTTCACAATCTTGTTCCTTTCCAAAAAACCATTGTATTGTCATCCCGCCGAAAAATCAGGGGTCACCTTACCGTGGTCGGAAAGTGTCGGCCTTTTTCGCACATCTCATTCATCGGTCCTGTGCGCTTCCAATGCTGGTGCCGTTCTTCGAGAGAACTCGGTGTCGGCCTTATTGCGCCCACTTTTCCCAGAACCCATAAGCCGCTGGAGACAAATACGCAAAAAACACAAAACAAAATACGATCAGACCCTCCAGACACCTGGGCAAAGTGACCAAGTGCGGAACATCCCGAGGCTTACTCGGGAAAATAGCCACGCCCACACGCCTGCGGGCGCGGAACGTAAGACAGAAGTGACTGAATCTCTGATTTGATCTCGTTCAGAATCTTTGGGTACTCTGTCGAGGCCCAAAGAGCCCATAACCATGTTAGGGTTATTTCGTAACAAGCCCTAAGCCTTCTTGATCTTAACTTTTTGCAGTCCTGGCGCTGATGCAAAGCTCATCGTGTTTACGCCCGCGCCTCTGGCCTTCTCCGGCAACACGGAGATTCCGTCGATCAGCGTTGCCACGGCCCCGGATTGGCGATTTCCGAATCCCCTGGCCAGCGCCACAACTCCAGGCCTTATTCCGGGAACCACGTGAGCGCGGCACTCCACACGCACTCGCGCCAACACATCTTCCACAACAACCTTTTCACCCTGACTTATTGCACGTTTCCGAGCGTCTGCCGAGTTAATGATCAGCCTGTTGTCCGGAAGCACCTCCAAAAGCCAGGTGTTCACCACCGACCTCGGGGACCTGTGAAATGGAAGCGTATAGGCAATCAATGTCAACTCATCACTGGTAGCCGGTTCGTCGGACTGCTGTTTTGGGGAGAGCGATACAAGAGGATCGGTCTTCCTTGGTTCAGTTGTGCGTAGAGATACCACTTCGGAATCCGCAAACAGGCCGCCTCTCTCAATCACCTTGTCTGAATCGAGGCCCTTGAGGTCAGAGACTAAACCGTCTTCCTTCATGGAATCCATTACAGCCTCAATCGTGTGCTTATAATAATCCCATGCGTTTCTAAAACTTGCGGGGTTGTCGGGCTCAAAACCTTGGAGTCTCAAGTTCGCTCCCAAAGCGATAAGTATGTCTTCCAAAAGCCTGGTCTCAGGGACGAGCGGGAAATAGGCGCCGTTTTTCTGATCGAAACCTCCTACCACCGGTCTCCTGACTCCGAAACCAGGAGACGTCACCGCAGGCGGGGACGCACACACGTCCCAACGCTCCAGATAAGTAGTGTCCGGCAGAATGTAGTCCGCAAGAGCCGCTGTTTCGGTAAGCTCCCTGTCAATTACTACGAGCATCGGGACTTTTTCGCGATCCATGAATCGTGCCGCCGCGGTTGAGGGATCGTCGTAAACTGGGTCGGCTTCCCAAACAATCAAGGCCTTTGAATTGAGACCAGAGCCCTGTGACTGTGACCCCGGGGACGGACGCATGTGGAGCAGCTTCCTCTCGGCCCGCTTCAAGAAGCCGTCATTGCTCTTGGCCAAGCCGCCCGATCCGGGAACAGACCCAACCATAAGATTGAGGTTCAGAATCAGTTTGGCTGTTTCAATGCCATCGGTTTGCGAAAAAATGCCTCGTCCAGGGACTACGGCCGACGTCTCGCGGGCCTCAGCCAGATACTTGGCGAGCTGTACAGGGATGTCGGAAGAAACCCCGCATTCTCGTGCATAGTCCGCGGTCGTGCGCCCGGAGATTAGTTTCTCTACCATTTCTCGAGAAGTTTTGATCGCAGCGGGGTAATGTTCCACCAAGGCCTTCATTATTGCCAAAGCCAAGGATCTGTCGGTTCCAGGTATGACAGGAACCCAAAGGTCAGACTTGGATGCCGACGTAGACAGTCTTGGATCCACCACTGCCCACCGGAGAAACGGTCCTCTTATCCGGGCGCTTGCTATTTCTCGGGCCACAGAAACTAAAGGCTCTCCGGAATCCAGAGGAGCATCTCCAAAACTGATCAGGCAGCGTGCTCGTTTGTAGTCGGCGTCCACGGTCCCGGTGTCTTGACCGAACACACCATCAGCGGCAAGAGCAGCTATTTCTCGAGTGTTTACGTTCCCGTCTCTTAACAGAACTGAACCAGGAAATGATGCCAAGAACCGCCTGATAAAAGTTAACGCCCCCCAATCAACTCTGCCTACCAGAAAACTCAATCCCGCGCCGGCTTCACTTGATTCCCTCAAACCGCTTACGTTTCCCTCACCAAACAAATTCCCGCCGTCAATGATTTCAGTGAGAGCGTCATTCCAAGACAGAGCTTTCCATCTTCCCGATCCGCGAGGTCCGACCCTTTTCATAGGACGAGCCACTCTGAAAGGATCATAAAGCGTCTGAATTCCACTTCCTCCCACGGCGCACACCGACCCACCGGTGGTAATGGCTTTGTCCAAAGGGGTTTCAAATGGGAGCGGAGGATCTGCAGTTGCAGGATGAAATGGGCTGCCTCCGATTTTGACGACAGTTCCTTGGGCCATGCGGCAACAGATGCCACAGTTGCCGGGACACAGTGCGCAAACTGTATAAATATTTTTTATCCCGGCTAACGTCTCCAGAGGATCCACTCCAGGGGCACCCTTTATGTATTCAGGAACAATAGGGCTTTCGC
The DNA here is from genome assembly GCA_903853735.1 of uncultured Desulfomonile sp. Next base: position 3,445 of record CAINUH010000459.1, read on the forward strand.
CTAGCAGCGTGCAGCCGGCGAAAAGGGAAGCTCCTCCCATCACAGTTGCAAGGCGAATAAATTCTCTTCGGGTAAAATCCCTCATGACTAATTTCACTTATACGAAAGATCAGCTCAACGGGATGTCGAAACCGATAAAAACAACGGAGTACCTCATCAGGAAAACCCCACAGATTATGAGAAGCGAGGCTATACATAGCCAACTTTTCTTTTCCCTGGTCCAGGGCAGCGTCAGAAGAGCGAGCGGGATGAGCATGCCGGACACATACTCGCCCCATATATAAAACTTTTCGTGGAAAGCCAGCATGATGGATGCATAGCCGTCTGCGGTGGACACCAACAATGTGAGCCAGAAACTCCCGCTCCAAAAAAGGTCCACCAGGAGGATCCCTATCATCATAAGTCTCAGGCTGGTGTATAGTTCTGTATCGAGCTTCTCCTTTCGATAACGGTCCATGATCAGGGCCACCACGAGAAGCAGAGCGATGCCGGACAAAAGTGCAGACGTCAGGAAGTAACCCGGCATGAGTGCAGAATGCCACCATGCTCGAGCCCGCACCAGGGCAAAGGCAAAACCGGTGTAAGCATGAACGAAAATAGCCAACGGAACGGTGAAAGTTCCCAGTATCTTGGTGATCCGGTCGTTGTGAACATAGATGAAATAAATATAGATCAGGTTTGCAATGGGATAAGCACTAAGGAGCCACGAGCCGTAAGACAGGGCCGAGGTCTTGTTAAAGTATTCAGGGACAAGTGTATGCCAGAATCGAAGAGGCTGATGCAAGTCCAGAATAAGGCAAGCCGGCGCCACCAATAACAGCGCGAATGAAATTATTGCGGCTGGGAGGGCCATCTGTTTGAATCTCTTGATCCCAAAGACGGTGGAAAGCGTGGATAGAATGAATGAACCCGCGGAGAGCCCCGTAAAATAGAAGTATAATGGAATATAAACTTTCCAAGGGATTTCGTGCGGTACGTTGTAGAGAACGGCTGCTTCCATCTAGCGCTCTTCACCTTTTTTCCAGTATGAGGCATCCGGGCTTGGTATGTGCCGGCGATATTCGAGTATTTCGTCCTTGAAGTCATCCGAGAATTGAATCCTGCCCTTCAATGAATGATCGGCCTGAATATAGTACACTTTCGGACTGGTCCCGAGTTCAGGCTTGATAACGCTCGTGGCGATCGAAGAAAGATGGCGGGAGATATCTGAGGAGGGATCGTCCAGATCGCCAAAAATTAGCGCCTGTGCGATACATGCCTCGACACATGCTGGTTTCAGCCCATTGTCAATTCTAGTAGCGCAGAAATCACACTTGTCCGCCGTGTTCCGGATAGGGTTGAAGAAACGGGCGTCGTACGGACAGGCGGCTATGCACATTCCGCAGCCAATGCACTTTCCGTAATACATTACCACTACGCCGTCCTCTTCTCGTCTCACCGTTGCCTGGACAGGACAGACCTGAACACACGGAGGAACTTCGCACTGGTTGCATAGGCGCCTCAGGTACAAATTCCCCACATGTGGGAAGTATCCTTTCTGTATTCCTTTTACCCACGAACGCCAGTATCCTAAAGGCACATTGTTTTCGCTCTTACATGCAATAGTACAGCTATGGCAACCAATACATCTGCGCTGGTCTATCAGCATTCCCCAACGTTTGGGTTTGGTCTGAAGTTCAGTATGTTGGGTGCCGGCCGATGAATCTGTGGACTCTCCCGACGAGTTCTGGTTCACTTGGTTTGTTTCTCGGCTACTGCTCATAATGCTTGGTCACTTTGTCAGCTTATTTCCGAACTTTCGAAAAGAAGAAGAAACTATTTCCGCTGGTGACAGCCGAGACAGTCCAACCGACTGAACGATTCCTTGCCGTCGTGACAGATGCCGGTAGCACAGGTCGCGCACGCTCTAGGTACTTCATAAACTACCAAAGCCATCTCTTCCTCCGCCGGACTGCCAGCCGCAAACAGCGTAGAAGTGTCACGCCCAATTCTCACTTTTCTCTCAGGACTGTCTCTCAGGGCACGCATGACAAAGGAATCGTACTTTTGCGTTGCAAAGATCTTATCGTGACACGTCTTGCAATCCTTGTACTTACCTTCATTGAACCACATGTGATTGTAGTGCCTGAAAACAACCGGCCCGGGTGAGCCTATTGCTTGATATGGTATGCTGCCTCCTCCAAAGACAGCTGAGAGACCTAATAGACCGAATAAGACTCCGCCGGTCACGAGAACTATCAAGACGATTCCCCATGCGGTGGCCTGCAATCTCCAGTAGGGCGACGGATCTCTCAAATTCAAGACGTAATCCGCCAGTCCTTGGGATGAACTCTTAGTAGGTCCTATGTTACCCATAATCAAAGCAACCGGCCTTATCTGATGGTGCCCACGTATGTGGTAGTCCACTGTCTCTTTTTGACTTCCGGGTTGCCGTAATCCGGAAGGACAACGGGTGAAACCCGGTCGGTCTCTATTCCAGCTTGTTCCAACTCTGTATGGTACCGACGGACGTGTTCAACGCTAAGTTTTCCGATTTCGCCGCGATCCTTGACAAACTGTCCCGCGGATTCGCCCGCCAGGCGTCCGAAGACGGTAATGTCCAAGAGTGAATTGCCCATCAAGCGGTTTGCGCCATGGACACCGCCACCGACTTCTCCGGCAACATAGAAACCTGGAACCACTGTTGAACCATCCGGTGTGTAGGCGAGGCCACCGTTTTGGTAATGAAGGGTTGGGTAGATCAGCATGGGAAGCTTCGAGATGTCTATGCCATAGCGTATGAAAAGTATGTACTTAGCCGGAAACTCCCTCTCTACCGTACCTTCTCCTTCCAGCATATCAATCATGGGGGAATCCAACCAAACTCCAAATTTATCTCTCTGCCCAGGCACAGGAACGCCTTTCCTCATCCTAATGCATTCCCGGATGATGCTCGCAGATTCTATGTCTCTGGGCTCTCTTTCAAAAACGAATTGTTCCCCGTCGATATTAACCAGGTTGGCGCCGGCTCCTCGCACCTTCTCCGTGATAAGAAGCCCTTCGGCTTGTTCCGGGAAAACCGCTCCGGTTGGATGATACTGTGTTGCATGGAGGAAACGGACCCCTACCCCGATTCTGTACCCCATCACCAGCCCGTCGCCGGTCGCCCCGTAGTGATTTGTGGTCATAAACTTCTGGATGTGCAGGCGGCCCGAACCACCAGTGGCCATAACCACTGCCTTGGCCTTGACTAGAAAGTATTCTTCAGTTTCAAGATTGTAGAGAACTGCGCCCGAACAGACACCCTTATCGTCCATCACGAGTTCCACAGCAGGGGAGAACTCTAACACGCCTATGTCTTTAATCCTGTTACGAGATTCATCCCTCAAGGTTCTCATGATCTCAGCGCCGGTCATGTCACCCGCGTAGTGCATTCTTTTGCGCGACGTGCCGGCTCCGTGAAGGGTGAACATTTTTCCGTCAGGCCGCTTGTTGAACATGCAGCCGAGACTTTCCAGCCAACCAATGACCTTGGGTGCTTCGGTCACCATCGTCGTGACCAATTCCGAGTCATTCTCGAAATGTCCTCCTCCGATAACGTCAAGGTAGTGATAGTATGGTGAATCCTTCCATTCTTTAGTTGCGGCCTGAATTCCGCCCTCAGCCATCATGGTGTTCGCGTCGCCATGTCGAAGCTTTGTGGCTATGATTACTCGCGCTCCGTGCTCCTGGGCGAGCAAGGCAGCAGCCGTACCTGCTCCACCCCCACCGATCACCAGAACATCGGTCTCGAAGTGAACTTCGTCCAAATCGATTTTGTCGGGATCCACGCGACTGCGGCACTCAAATGTGTCGGCAATTTCTTGAGCCACATCATATCCCTTGCTGGGGCCGACTTTCAATTGTCTGAGGGCACCGGCCCGAAAGTCAGGGTGGTATTTTTCCAGCCTGTCCTGCCTCTCGTCCAGAGTCAAAGCAGGGAACTCCTGTCCTGCTTTCTTCCTGGCAACTCTCTCAGGACGGGTCTTCTCTACTCTCTTAATAAGTTCCAACAGGTCCGGTGTGTATCCCATTACTGCCTCCGGATATGAAAGGACCAAGGATTTTTTCGCTGCCGTGGTCAAGAAGTATTTTTCTGCTACGAAAGAACTTTCTTCAGGCGTTCCGAACCAAAATCAGATCTGAGACGCGCCGACTCGGCAATTTTTCTCGACGGACGACAGTCTAATTGTTGGAGCATTTGAACTTCCCCGTCTCGTCTTATCCCGAATTCGCGTATGTCATCCGCAGCGTCGGATGGTTGAGTCTAAAGAAAGCGCTTGTCATCAGGTTCCCACATCTCATCAGCCGTGTGAGGTTCCATCTGTCTCTCTACATAAAGCTTGCGCAGGGTTTCCAGGTCGGCGTTCATAAGCTTATTGAGAGGCTCCTTAAAATATCCTGTATTGACTTTCGCAATCATCTCCTTAAGGTGCTGGGCCGCCGGTTTTATGTGCCGGCCTGTAATGCGGCGACACAGAATCGCAATGTTGTACTGAGCCAGTTCTGCAGGACAGCGGGAAGTGCAAATTCCGCACATCACACACGGCATGGAGATTTCTGCAGCCCTTTCCACGTCTCCTTTCAGGGCCGCGGAAATATATTCCATGACCGGAATGTCCATGGGGCAAGACTTGGTACAGGTATTACAGCCCATGCACTTGGCTAGTTCCGGGTAATATTTTAGTAACGTCTTCGCGTCGGGCTTCAATTCTTCGAGGTTGTAAACAGCCCGGTTAGCCGGGAAAAACGGTACCATTGCCAAATACATGTTAGGCTGTACGACCGTCTGGCATGCAAGGCCCACATGGATTTTGGCGCTGCCCGGCATCCTGTAAACCGTGGCGCATGCTCCGCATATCCCGCCCCGGCAGCCGCAGCCCCGTATCAACTGATATCCCGCGAACTCAAAGGCTTTCTGAATAGTCAAGGTGCTCGGGACATCATACCTCTTCCCCGTAATAAAAATGGGGATCAGGTCGGTCCGCTCGGCTATGTCCTCACTGGCGTAGGTCTCCCGAAAGGCTGGTTGCCGCTCAACCGTTGACATCATCTGACATCCTTTCTCTGCCTCGAATCTCAATTTGTGCTTGAGAATTCTAACGTGCTATGAACACGCCTATAACGACTCCAATTATCAAGGCTATCAGGGCCATGAAATAGTTGTCCAACGCAGTGATCCTCGGAGCCGGTTGAATAGTTTCCGGGACCACCTCATCGACAATGTAGTCCTTATAAGCCGTGTCAACCTGGGGACACGCCAAGACGCATGAGTAACACTGCTCGCAATCTTCACCAACACATGCCTCGAGCGCAAAAGAGGTTCTTTGTTCGGTTTGTTCTAATCTCTTTGGATCCTTCCGGAGTACCGGGCATGAATCAACACAGTTCCCGCAGGCCAAACAGCCCTTGTCCCCAGTCACGTCAGATCCGTCGTCCTGAATATAAAGGCGGTGATAAGGTTCCATCCCCTTTGACAAAAGCCTGAAGCGGGCCACAGGCGGCTCTTTGGTATTCAAGATCAAGTCAGCCACTTCGCGATTGACTATATCCTTAGATTCATCTCTGGTAGTTGGCATTTCCAGCGCTCCCGTATGCGCTCCCTCTAGGATCTCACCTCGGCCAGGCATCTCGAGGCTCTCCGTAAACAATCCGGCCAGGTATCTCTGCCAGTGACTTGCCGTCGGATTGGTCCCGAGTAGTCTCTTGCCGGAGTGATGGATTCGGATTGGAGTCTGACTTAAATGCTGAAGCCGGCCGCTTATTTAGATATTCGTCAAAATATTCCCTTGTCATAACAGGATGGCATTTCAGACAATTCTCGAAATTCGCTCCGGTCCTGCAATCAGACTCGAAAATCTTCGTCTTATAGTGAATTTTTCCATTATGGCATCGTCTGCACGTTGTTTCTGCCGGAAACGCCACCATCCAACGAGGGTTGGTCATCAGTCGGCCCCACGCGTCATTTTTTGCCTCCAGATATACCTGCTCCGCCATGGGAAGGAGATGGCCGCTTCGGTAATAATGGGACGCGAAACTATGGCACGAGTCACAAGCCAAATGGTTGACTTCGGCATAATTTACCGTTTTGTCCGCCAAAGTCTCATCCGGTCCTTTGAAGCGCTCATGGCATCGAGCACACGTGTCTTCTCGGGAGAGCACATGCTTTCGATGGTCCATGGCCAGTCCTATTTTTTTCAGCTCAGGAGGCAGATCCTTCAGGTACACCGTCTTTCTAAATACGGACGCATAATGACAGTACCGACAGTTCTCCGTTGGGACTCGCGTCCTGTTGAAAAGACCTGAAACTTGTGGCTGTCTGGGGTCTATTTGCGGAACGAAATAGGTCAATGCGTGGAGAAGGCTTCGAAGCCGAGACATCGCCGTACGCTCAGGGCTGCCCGAAATGTGACAGTCCGCACAAGCTATCAGTTCGTGCGAGAAACCTCTGTTTTCGGTTTTTAGCTTCGTTGCCATCCAATTTGCAAAGGAAGCCTCCTGACCGTGACAGGTCATGCAGGTCGAACTCCTTGCGGAGAACTCCGCTGCACAAGCCACTACCAGGCCGATGACGGCTACTCCAATAATGTAGACGAATCCGCGGCGCATCAGGCCGCATCCCCCTTCTCTGTGAGCAGCTTTTCCCGCTTTTGCTTGCGAGCGGCCTGGAACGCTGCCGAAATCACCAACGGACCGGAATTACCTATCGGGCATTTTGCAGCGCACCTGCCGCACCCCACACAATACTTGGAAAGTTCCATAACTCTGTCGTAGTCACCCAGTCTCGTGAGCAAGATGAGACCCATAGGCATTTGGACACCTTCCACTTCCTTTATGGGGCAAGCGCCGACACAAGTGGCACAGTTGTAACAGTTGATCGAGCGTCCTGTTCCTGGCACCAGCATTGATTGGAGAGCGTATTCAAATACCATGAACGCCGCAAAAAGTATAGCTAGGGCATTGAGAGTCACCCGATCCGGAGTCTTGCCGAGGAACGCGTTGAGGAAAACGGTGGAAAACATGCTATATTGCGGAAATTCCGGTATTCCTCTGGACAGGGCTGTATCGATAGCGTTCACGTAACCAGTGAGGGTTTGTGTAGCTCCTCTGAACATCTGAGGCTGAATTGGCCGCTCTAACTTGCCTTTTAAGAGGATATCGCGCTTAAATGCCGCCAGTTGGTTATCCTGAACTGAGATAAGATCCGGGTATTCCAACGTCTTGATGCCGACAATGCGGTGATTTCGCACTTCCACCTGGACAACGATAGGGCCTCGGTAACCTTGGCCTTCGCCAGTATAGACGCCGTTCTGTACGAGCGAAATACCAGATCCCCAAGGACTCTTGGACAATCGCAGTTCGTCTGCTCGTCTTACATCGAGACTTGCAAATACGTAGCCCACCACCAAAATGCCCAGGAAACCAGCCAAATAAAAGACCTTTGGGCTGCCGGAGCGCCTATAATTGCTCGTCCATAGAAATGCCAAGACCATCATCAGGGATATCAACAATATGAAACGGCTCGACGGAAACAGGGCTGCCGTGAGTATTGCGTAAAGAATGAGGCGCACCCCACGGGTCATAAGTGCTTCCGAAAGCACGCCTACAGGGTCACGAAACAGCCTTGACAACGTCATCAATGAATTCCTTTCCCACCAGTCCGTGGGCAAGTCCGTATTCCAATGAATGGAGCGGAACGATTCCACTTCTTACCGCTTCACGTGTTTCTTCCTGCATGATCGCAAACATCTGGGGGAGGGGCAGATACTGAACGCAGTAACTCTGACAATTCCCACATCTTATGCACTTGAGCCCTCCGTTTCGGATAAATCGGTCATAGTCGGTAACTCGACCGGCCACCACCAATTCGGCCTGGAAGGTTATGCCGACAGGGCACCGATCCTGCGTCGCATAACAGGCCCGGCACTCATAACAATAGATAGTGGCAGGGTTCCTTCGCAACAGCGGTTTTATGACTGAAGCAAGCAGGGCACCCACAATCCCGAACAGCGCCACTCTGTCCAAATTCATCGTCCATCCGCGATCCTTCAGATTTGTGAAGAACTGGTAGCGGTGGATTCCTGGAAGCACTATCGGTTGAGTAGTATCATCCCGCTTGTGTGCGTGTGGGGGATCGCTCTCACTTTTCGCCATGAAACTGTCCGTCCTCGACTTTCAACCTAGTGGGGCAGCATCGCAGACATGAGTAATCCCGCGATCAAACCGCCCACAGCCCCTTGTGTGAGTTCTCTAGGGGAGTTCATGTCCAGCGCCCAGGCAATAATTATGCCTGACAGGACTCCGACAAAACCAAATATGACCCACGTCAGCAAAACAGAGACCTCTATCTATTATTATGTCGCCTCATACAACGAGCCAAACTCATCAATGCGGCGCCACTATGTTTCCGGCCCGGTCAAAGTGGCCGTCATTCTTAGAGAAAGTACTCTGGGGACCATGACTCCAATGAGCAATGCTGCCAGAATTCCTCCTGCGGTCCCCTGAAGGATAGCTCCCAGATCATGTTCAAAAAGAGCGAAGGCCAGGATTGCCCCTCCCATTCCTCCGCTGAACAAAAAACCCGCGATCTGTATAAGGAAATTTCTTGATTGGTCTTTTCCGAATACCCTGCTTGCGATGAATATGAAGCCGACACTAACCAGGGCAATGACCAGAGCGAACTCGCCGATCTTCAATATATCGGCTATGATTCTCGGGTCTGAAGGCTGAAAGACGGACAGATTCAGGAATTTCATGTAGATGGCGGCCATCGGGGCCATGACTGCCATGGAAGCGAATGTGTACGCTCCCTTTATGAAGCCGGTCTCTGCTCTCATGGTGCCTTCGCCCATCATGCCGCCACCCCCAAGGGGAGAAGGTCCGCACGAAGTCGTAGCATTAATTATGTATGCGGCCATTACCACGGCCAACTGGGACCAGTCGAGGAAACCGAATTTCGAGGGCCCGAAAAGGTAGAGCACCGGAACAAGAGCCGCTGTCAAAATTCGAGCACATGAAAGTGGTAGAATTGTCTGGAACTGAACGAAAATGGCGAGCATTCCGGCCACACCCAGGAAAGGAACATTTACCAGGCTGTTCAGAAGGACCCCGAGGGCGTTGAACCCGCCTGTTGCAGCCAAAGCCCCTGCTGCCAGAAATCCGGCCGCCATCGCGGTGACAGGCAGGAGTATGATCCCTTCCAGGAGATCATTCAGTCGTATTCGGCAGGCCAACACGAGCAGCAAACCGCCTGCGACGAGAACCGATTGGACCGGCATCTTTCCAAATGGCTGAAATATGGCTGTCAGCAGCGAAGCCACGAATATAACTAGGGCCAAGTAACCCTGTACAGGTGCAATTATTTCCGGTTCTGTGCGTTGCGTCCCTTGGGAATTTGCAGGGGCGTCCCTCAATGCCACGTCATTCGGATAAAGTCGCTGACTGATCAGCTTCAGAAAAATGGCCACTACTGCGGTACCAAGCATCAATGAAAAAGCCTGTGGGGCTCGTAATATGCCGTCCGAAGCAGTCGCAAAGAAACTTCCCAGGAACCCTTCGGCTATCTGCCCAACACCTCCAATGGGAGAAGGACCGCACGAACCCATGGCATTCCTGGTGAAAGCCCCTATGAGGACTATGAACTGGGATTTGGTGAGAATCCCCAGACCGCCTTCAAATCCAAAGGTAAATAGAAGAGGCAACAGCGCTGCGGCCAGGATTCTGCCGCAAGGCAAGGAAGAAATAACGGGCAAGTTAATGAGAATGACAAGGGTGCCTACAAGTCCGATGGGACTCCTTCGGAGATAGCGGAGGAGTACTTTCAAAGCCTCAAAACCACCCGAGGCCTTTAGCCCTCCGGCGAGAAACAGGCCTGTCAAAAGGGCAGTTATAGGATGCAGGATGATTCCGCCGAGAAACTCATTGGGCATTAGCATCACTGCGTTCCAGCCCTGGTAGAAATAACGGAATGCCGCACCGACAAGAAGGCAAAGCACTGTAGAGAAGACCAGGACGGTCTGGACAGGTGTACGGATATAGCCGAACAGAGTTAAGAGCATCAGCCCCAAGAAAATGCTGAGTGTTATATAGCCCAAGAATTCCAATAGATATTCTCCAGGCCGAGACTCTCACGATGCTGAGCGTATGGGCCGCCAGCCGACTCGTTGGTCTAAGTCTTCAAACTTTATCAGCTCACTTATAGTCCAAAGGGTAAGAATCTTTTCCTGTTGCAGGTCTGCCGTCTAAACCAGGGGAGATCTGCCACGAATCCTTGTCCGGAGTCGGTCACTCGTACCTCGTCACCGACTTTCAACCGACCTATACAGGCTGTGCACGAGTTGATGTCGGCCTCTATCACGTTCCCGTCATGCATTCCTATCCTCGCCTTGATGACTGCAACCATGACAGAGTCATACCCCTGTTCATTCAGCGACAGAAGGATTCCTCGTTTTCCTCGCGCGACTCTGAACACTTCGGCAGCCAGGAAAACGATCACGAGGAAAAAAAGTGTTGCATGCTCAAGGGTCATGAAAAAATCCTTTTGCGGGCAAGCGCCCGTCCAGTACGCCGAGTCTGGGAAGCAAGAGGCTCCGAAGTATCTCTGCGGATTTTCAGGACCTCGAAACCTCCCTTTGTCAGGATTTGAATTCTCCGATTGCCGTTATCGGCAATGTAGACATGTTCATCTCGGCAAGCGATGCCCGTGGGGTTTTTGAACTCGCCTGAGCCTGAACCGTTCTTCCCCACTACCGAGATCAGTTTGCCGTCCATACTGAACTGTTGAATTCTGTGATTACCGGTATCGGCTATCCACACAGTACCGTCAGGGGCGAAATCCATCCCTTGAGGCATATTGAGCATGCCCGGTGAGCTTCCAACAGCACCAAAACTGAATCTGAACTTGAGATCTTCACTGAAAACTTTTACCGTCCCGTGCTTGCTGTCGAGAACTAGGACGTGCCCTTCAGGGCTTAGGGCGCAGGCAGTGGGCAGCCTAAACTGGTCTTCAGCGTCTCCCAGGTCCCCGATCACTGCAACAAGCTCGTAATTGGCAAAAATCTGTACTCGATGGTTCCTGGTGTCAGCCACGAGCATTTTGCCCGTTCCATCGAGACATATCCCCTGCGGAGTGGCAAAAGAGCCGCCTATTGAGCCTATTGATCCAACGACGCGTTTGACATTTCCGTCCATGTCGAAGACCTGGACGCGACAATTGTTGGAATCGACTATGTGAACAAGGTTATCCGGCCCTACGGCTATCCCGGCGGGAAAATTCAGGCGGCCTACTATAGACCCGGGCTTTCCGAAGGACACGAGCCTGCCGTTGACAGTATCGATTTGCAGCCATCGGTAGCGCGGAGAGTCTGTTACAAGAATGCCCCCAGAGCGATCAAGAGCCAAATCAAACGGCCCGCCCATATCAGTTGGCGGGGACTGCTCTCGCCTGGATCCGGTTTCGGCAATTGCCTCAACCCCGGCGCCGTAAGGCCCTTGCATTGTGAGCATACCTGCAAGGGAGCATGTTCCGGCAATACCAACAGATTTAATGAATTCACGCCTTTTCATGGCGTCCGGTCATCTCCCCTGTGCCCATTGGCAAGTGCAATGTGTCCGGATAATGTGTGGAAGGATTTTCTGAATTGTTCATGGTTTCTTCAATATCGAACGATCTTAACCCCGACATCCCCTCAAGTCAATGATCCAGGACGTGCGAGAATCAATTACTGCGGCCACTTCAGAAACACACTCCGTCACCCTGAAGACGTCAAATCCGCCCACTTATGCGAACCTGAGAAATTCCTCGACCGCCGCACGATCACTCCTGAAAATCCCTGCCGGAACATGAATATTGGGATAGCCTATGGCAATACCTATGACCACTTTCTTCTCTCCAGGCAGATTAAGTACCCGCTTGACGATATCCGGAAAGTGCATGGACGCTGCCAGATAAATGGTGCCCAAACCTTCTTCGAGCGCAGCATAGCAAATGGTTGTACCGATGGATCCTATGTCAAGACACGAGTATGGAACGTTCAGGGCGTCGTCGATAACCAGGTAGATCACGGCAGGCGCGCCGAAAAATTTGTACATGTTAAGGTAATGCTGCTTGCGGGCAGCTTTGTCCCCCCGGTCCATACCAATGGATGTGAGGAGGTCCTTTCCCAGTTTGCCGTACCTGTTCTTGTAGGGTTCGGGAAAATCTACCGGCATGGGTATGTCCGGCCTTGGAATGGCTCCGAGCTTGCCTTCCTCTTCGAAAAGACCGGCCAGTTCCTGCGCCTTTTCTCCGTCTGCTACAACTATTTCCCACGGCTGCGTGTTTCCCCAGGATGGCGCCCACCTGGCAAGTTTTACGATCTTGGCGATCTTTTCACGAGGAACAGGATTTGGCAGAAACGCTCGAACACTCCTCCTACCTTTGACAGCCTCGTCAAGTCTCATTTCTGGTCCCTCCTGAGGTTATTGTCTTTGCCGAAGACAAAAGTATATTATGAATTAACCGGGCCACAAGTCTTTGCAACATTTTTTTGAAAGAAACGATTTTGGGGGCTGATTCTCACTGAAGAGTGCAAACTTCATTTCAGATGAGTGAACGGCCAAACGCATGGGCGCCTGGCAAAGGTTTTTCCTATTTCGAAATTTTCGTTGACATACAGCCTTTTTCTTTACATTCTTACAGCACGAATGATAATTTAACAAGTTATCTTTGTTTTCCCTTACATGAACATACAACCGTCTTCAAGGAGGATAGAAAATGGCTTTTTTGTTCCGAAATCGTACCATCGGTAAAGTAGGCGTCATCGGCTCCGGCCAAATTGGTCCCGACATTGCCCTCCACTTCGCAAAATCACTCTATCGGTACGGCACGCAGGTGGTCGTGGTAGACATTGTTGACGAGGCCTTGGCCAAGGGGAAAGCAAAACTTTTCAAAAAAATAGACAAGGGCGGTCAGACAGGTGCCTTTAAACCTCAAGACGTTGAAGGGATGAAAAGCCATATAACGTTTACTTCAGATTATAGCCAACTCAAAGGAGCGGATGTGGTAGTGGAGGCCGCCACCGAAGACTTGCCGCTCAAGCGAAGGATTTTCAGACAGGTTGAGGAACTTGTCGGGCCTCAGGCCATTCTTACCAGTAACTCCTCACACATTGAACCGGAACGCATTTTTGAAGAAGCTGAACACAAAGGCCGCGCCCTATGCACCCATTATTTTTTTCCAGCGGAACGAAATCAGGCAATAGAGATAATTCCAGGCAAGGATACTGACCCGGAAACTACGGAATTTGTGATGCGTTTCTATGAGTTCATAGGAAAAATACCTGTCAAAGTGGGATCGAGGTACGGTTATGCCGTAGACCCTGTTTTTGAAGGATTGCTTCTTGCTTGTGTGCAATGCGTGGATGCCGGTCTGGGAGACACAAAGCAGGTTGATACTGTAGCCTCCAAATGCCTCGGACTTAATGTCGGGCCTTTCACAGCTCAAAACCTCACTGGCGGCAACCCCATAACTGCGCATGGCCTGTCAGAAATGAACGAACGGCTCAATCCATGGTTTAGAGTCCCTGAGCGTCTGAAAAAAATCGTGGAATCTAATTCCAACTGGGAAGTTCCTGCGCGAGGCGAAACAATAGAAGTGCCCCCGGACAAGGAAAAGCTTATTGCCGACGAACTCAAGGGAGCTTATTTTGCCATGGTCTGCGATATGTTGGACGCCGGCATTATCAGCACCAGCGACTTTGACCTTGTCATCAGCGTGGCATTGGACATGAATCCGCCCTTCAGTTTCATGAATTCTATTGGGGTGGGGAGATCACTGGAATTGGTAGAAGACTTTGCGAAGAAGTATCCGGCCATGCCTGTCTCCAAAACCCTGAGAGAACAGGCCCTGTCGGGTAAGCCGTGGCAAATCCTGGATGTGCTCTTTGAAAAGAGGGGCGATGTAGGACTGATAACCATTCGTCGTCCCAAGGCACTCAACGCTATAAACAGCAAAGTCACCAGTGAACTCAAGACATGCTTAGACGTAATAAAGAACGATCCTGAGATAAAATGTGCTGTCATAACAGGTTACGGCAACAAGGCATTTGTAGCGGGGGCTGACATAAAAGAGATGTCTGGCTTTACCGAACCGGCCCAGGGGGAGGCCTTTGCCAGAAGAGCACAAATTGCCACCAGCGAACTTGAAAAGTTGGGAAAGCCTATAGTAGCAGCCCTGAACGGTTTAGCTTTTGGCGGAGGTTCCGAATTGGCTCTATGCTGCACTGCGCGGGTGGCCCCTAAGGGTCTGAAAATTCTGGCTGGTCAGCCGGAGGTGAACCTTGGGCTTATACCCGGTATGGGAGGAACACAGCGTTTGACAAGACTTATCGGTTTTGAGAAAGCTGCCCGGATGGTTCGGACTGCTAATCCTATTTCATCTGCGCAAGCTCTTGAATACGGTCTGATAAACGAAGAAGTCGAAGGGGACGTGCTACCCAACGCTATAGCCCTTGCTCGAAAACTGGCCTACGGCGAAGTCACCGTCAAGCTGATCGAAAAGGGTCCTCTTGCGGACGTGCCGGCTTCCTTGCCTGAAGTGGACATCGAACATCACTCCAGAGCCATCGATGAGCTGCTTTCGAGAGCCATTCTCGAAGGAGCCAAGATGACGCTGGAAGATGGCCTCAAAAACGAGGCGAAACTTTTTGGTGAATGCTGGACAAAGGAGGACAACAAAATAGGTCTAAAAACTTTTGTAGAGCAAGGGGCCCGCGCCAAACCGGAGTTTGTCCATAGATAAGGTCTAATCAGTGTTCTGAATTTCGATGTGGAGGGTGCAACACGGCACGCTCCACATCAACACCGTCTGGGGGATACGTCCCGACCAGCATGCCTGAGACGGCCATATCCATGGGACTTGACATTTGTTGTTAGCGCCTAAACTCAAGCTTTCGGATCACGGTGCCCGAGCAAGACCAGCTTTCTTTCGATTGCTTCCTCCAACTTATCTTCCCATGTCTTCCACTGAGTTCTGAGATCTTCTAATCGGCCGGACAACTCCGTCCACTCGGATTGTTGTACAAATGTGCCTTTCATAGACGCCTCAACTTTCTTGAGTCTCTCCGCGATCGTGCGAACCTGTTCTTTAATCGCTCTCATCTCGGCAAGAACGGATTCTTCTTCCGGCGTCACTGCCGACTTGGGGGCGCACAGAGAGCATTCAGCCGTTTCCGAAAAGGCAATGGACGGAGAGCAACCGAATTCTGTGCCCTTAATTTCAATCGAGTCAGCCATGGTGGTCACCTCCTCGAGAGTCTTTTCCTTTTAGTAATCACGGTTGTTATGCCTGTCAAAATTCCCGGCGGATCGAATGAAGATTGGGTAGCTCGATTTAATGTCGATTCGAGTTCAGATGTTGAATTGACCGAGAATTTTTTGGCCTGCGGGCATGTGTCCGAATCGAAAGCACGTACGTTCCTGTTTGTGCGGAGACGTCTTGCTTGGCAGATAAAAGGAAGTTCTTGAGTGTGTTCCTGGTTTAATAACGCCCGGTCATGTGATCCATGAGCGTGTTTATCACCTCATGGACAAGCACTCTAAAACCCCCGGGCCACGAGTGTTGGATCGGCGGAGGTGGGACATAACCATAAAAGAGTTTCTGTTGAACTTCCGAGGGATGTGGTTCCTGGGCCTGAGTTGCCGTTTGACGTATGGCAGGAAAGTTTTCCGAAGCTATGGCTGGGAAAGGCACGGCAATGGTAATCACGATAACCGAAAATATCACAATTGTGCGTCTCATTAGTCCCTCTACTTAGTCATTTTATCTTGAGTAGAGACAAAAATCAATTGCAAAAGTTTGGAAGGTCAATTTAAGACGTCAACAAACATTGATGCAAGGTATCTTTCACATTCTAAGGAGAACCTTGAAGACGCCGGCCTCCTGTGAGCGGAGAAAAGCCTCTTCAGCTCGATCAAAGGGGAAAACTGCGGAAATCAAGGGCAAGGGGTCGATCAATTCTCTCTCCAACGCCCTTATTGCAGCGGGAAACAGTCCGCATCTGGAGCCAACAAGTGTGATCTCATTGATTACGAGAGGAGCTGGATTGAAATTCAACGTACCGTGATAAGTAGACTTCAACACCAAGAAGCCTCGGGGTTTGACGTGCTCAATCGCCAAATCCCATCCGGACGGATGCCCTGAAGCCTCCACTACCAAATCAAAGAGTTTGTTCGACGCTTTCAGGGAGTCCAGCGTTGTTACGGCCCCGCGGTTGCGCTGAAAAATCTCCATCTTTGTCGGATGCTTGCCCACCAGAAGTATCTCACACCCGGTCCGGAAAAGAAGCATTGAAATCAGGATCCCAAGCTTGCCGTCTCCGATCACAAGGACATTACTGGATGGACGAATATGTACCTGTTCCAGAATTTCCAGCACTGCCGCTACAGGTTCGGTAAACACCGCTTTCTCATCCGATATACCGTCCGGGACAGGTACCAGGTTGGATTGGGGCAATGTGAGGAATTCGGCAAAAGCTCCATTGCGGCCTTGAATACCCAGCACCGTCCGTTTGGGACAGTGTCTTTCAAGACCTTGTTTACAATAAGCGCACTCTTTGCAGCCGCAATTAATCTCTCCGACTACACGAAGGCCCAACATTGCCGGGTCCGGCGCCTGGTGGACAATGCCGACGAACTCGTGGCCCAGTACTCCTGAAAAATTCATGTAGCCTTGAATGATTTCTCCGTCAGTCTTACAGATGCCGGCCATGAGTACCTTGACGAGGACTTCTCCAGGGAGGGGTTCCGGTTTGGGCACATCTCTCAACACCAGTTCTCCATCAAACAACAGGGCTTTCATGTGCTAATTCCTTGTGCAATCTTAAAGATTTAAATCTTGAGTTGCTTTTACTCTCGGGTCCGGGTTTTGACAAGTAAATCCAGTGTAGATTCATAAAGGTTCCCAAAGACTTTTTACAAACTGTAAAAAATACTGACGCGATGGCGCCGGATGTGGAGACGGCCGGTTTAAGAAACTTGCTGATTCTTGTCTGTAATTCAATAGGTTACGCGGCGGATTGGCTGAAGCCTTATTGGCTTTGAAATTGCATTACCAGGGCCTAGTTGGAAATTTTCTCAAGATAAAGAGTCTCCGCTTGCCCAAAGATTACCCCCGATGCGTCCTCCGCTCCGGATGCATCGTCCGTCGTAGGGGCACACTTTCTGTGCCCCTACTTTGCTTTCAAGCCAAGGAAAAATAAAACCGGATAACATTCGGAAAATGATTAAGATCAGACGATTGGCCTACACTGCCACAGGAGGCTCATCCGAACGTGAGGTCTCAGCCCATAATCTATATCAAACAGAATTAGTTTGCACGAGGCTCGATAAACTTGTCTCAATCAAAAAATTCTGTTATCAATCCCAGAATTACTTTAGGAATCCTTCGGTGTAGCCATCTGTGGCGGCCCTCCTTGAGACTGGCAAGCTGGCCCCTCACGGATTTTTTGCCGTGACTCTGATAAGATATAAGAGTCGAGAAACGATGTCCAGGAGGCCCCTCTCAATGAAAGACAAGCGCATTTTCTTCAATCCCATTCGAATGCTCAGTCCCAAAGTTGATTCCGAGGCCGTCAAGATAGAAGAATTGCACAAGAGCCCTGTCTCCGAGACATTCACCTTGGAAGAAGGTCTCCTGGTAATGCTGAGCAAGGTTATAGAAATGACTCGCCTCATAAATCTCAGTTTTGTAAGCGCGTCAATCAATGAGGTTCATTCGGCGGAGGCGCTTGCTCGAGAAGTTCATGAGCTGGAAAAGTTGTTGACCGAAAACCTCGCTTGCGCCATCACAGACCCTCCTGACATGTGCAGGGCGGTCATTCTCTTTCCATCCCATTTGGAGAGGGTGGGTGACTATCTGGAGAGCATTCTCAATTGTTGTCGAATCAGATGCCAATACTCAGTGCCGCTTACGGACGAGGCAGTTTCAGAAATCGAAGACATATTCAAGCTTGTGTTGGAAATAATGGGCAACTTCCGAGACGCCTTCATCAGGCCCAACAAGGTGCTGCTTGAAAATGTGGTGAATGAAAGCAAGAGGTTGGACCAGATCTGCCACAATCTGGAGTTGTCACACGTTGAACGGTTGCTTAACGGCTCAACTGCTCCTCGCGCGTCTTCCCTGTATTTGGACATTCTGGAATCTACGAAGTCAATGAATCGGCACATAAGAGACATGGCCGCTCAGATTCGTTCGTTAATGACAGAAATTGAAAATATAGCCTAATGTCATAGACGTGACATTGGGAGTTTCTTGTAGCTTTTCTCGGATTTTACGAAGGGGTGTTCCTTTTTCCCTTTGTTATGGTGTCCCAGGTGATTGCACCAGATCCCAGAGTGGTCAAGTCTTGAATAAAGCTGCCGCACTTGCATAGAGGGCAAGTCTTACTGAAGGGCTCAACCGCCGCGGTTCAGGCGGCAGGAATCTTGCACCAAAGTTTGCAACCGCTTTTCTGAAAGGAGTTCTTAGATCATGATTCCAAAGAAAATCCTGGTTTGCACTGACTTCTCCGAGAACTCGGTTCCAGCTCGGGTATGTGCCATAGAATATGCCAAGGCTTTTGGAGCTGAACTCGTGGTTCTGCACGTGGTGAATTCTCGCCTCTTGGGATACCCTGGTTTTGCCGCCAATGTCCCGGCAGAAATGACCTTGATAGAGGAACACATTCGTCGAGGTGTTGAAGAGGAACTCGAATTAATAGGGAACGATTGTAAACGGGAAATCGATGACGTGACCGTTTATTCTGCGACCGGCGCTCCGGCAGAGGAGATCATTAGTTTTGCAAATGATGCATCCATCGAGCTGATTGTCATGGGCACTCATGGTTGGACAGGGGCGCGTCATCTTATTTTGGGAAGCACTGCCGAAAACGTGGCAAGAACTGCCAATTGCCCAGTGCTAACAGTAAGATCCACGGCGAAATCCTAGAGGCGCCTATCTAACTTGCCCCATACCTTAGTATATGGAAATCGGCCGATAAAATCGGAGTGTTCGGTTATACGACTGATTTGTCAATGTTTGCAGGCCTTAGCCGACTTCGCCTTCGTAAGCAAGAAGCGAAGTATCTCAGCGCCAAGCCGCCTGATGAAAGCCATCCTTACGGACACGGCAAGATCGAATACTTTTCAGCAGGTTTCGAAGGCGCATTGATTATTGTTGCGGCTGTCGGTATATTTGTAGTTGTGTTGAGGCAGATTATCGATTTCCAAGAGCCAAACTGGTCCGTGAGGCCTGTTTCGGATTAATGGACGCCTCGGATCCGGCACTGTTGGAAGAGATCTGTTCAGTGCTTGAAGCACATCGAAAGGATAGATGGATCGACGTTCACAAACTAAGAGCCTGGCGCTCAGGCACACGCGTGCATATTGATTTTCACTTGATTTTGCCTCGAGATTTACCATTAGCCGAGGGACACAGTGAAGTCAAAGAACTGGAAAAACTGTTTGCCGCGCATTTTGGAGGTCTTGCTGACGTTCTCATACATTTGGACCCCTGCGACGACCCCGAATGTCCAGTCTGTGCGCACCAGTCCTGTGAGATCCGCCAAGAGACGCACGTCGATCTGAGGATTTGGAATCTGGAACACTTGACGTGCGATTTAGGTCGTGTCCCTACTTAAGGAGGTTATTTTTCGTATGGTTCACCGTGATATAGATTCAGATACCACACCTGGTAACGTGAATCGTGACGATAGAGAGCGTGTCTTGGGCCAGAGTGGCTGCGTCGTATGGTTGACGGGGCTTAGTGCATCCGGAAAAACCACCATAGCCAATTCTCTTGAGAGGCAGCTTACAGACCAGGGTTTCATTGCATACGTGCTGGATGGGGATACGGTTCGGAAAGGCCTGTGCAAAGATCTCGGGTTTTCTGAGGAAGCTAGACACGAGAATATTAGGCGAGTTGGAGAGGTTTCGGCTTTAATGGCGGATGCGGGGATTATGGTTATAGTGGCGTTCATCTCCCCGTACAAGCAAGACAGGGATAGGGCTAGAGAAACAGCCGGGAATGGCCGCTTTATCGAGGTTTACCTGAATGTCTCTCTGGAAGTATGCGAACAACGGGATCCAAAACAGCTATACCGCAAGGCAAGAGCAGGCCTAATCCCTGAGTTTACAGGAATAAGCTCTCCGTATGAACCGCCTGGGGCAGCGGAAATAGTTCTGGACACCTCGGCGAAGTCACTCTCCACATGTGTTGACACCATCAAAGAATTCCTTAAGAATCATGGGTTCATACGGTAGACTTCGGGACAGAGGTTTTCGAACTGGCGCAGCAATACGGGTAAAACAAGCAGCACAAGAAAGTTTTTTGTTCTCTGTGGAGCCCGTGACTGTATGCTAGAATGTTACTGCTGGGCCATCGGTGAACGTAGGCCAACACTCAGGCACGGCTCTTGGAAATACTTGACCCGGCCTAGAGATAATTGGCTGCTTAATCCAGGTGTTAGGAACAACTCAGAATTCTCCATGATTGAGGAGGTGCTCATGTTAGTCAAGGATTGGATGAGCAAGGATGTCATTACCGTCAGGGTAAATGATACTCTGCAGCAGGCCATCAACTTGATGATGGATCATCAAATAAGCATATTGCCGGTCATGGAAGACGGTAATCTGGTTGGAATAGTGACTGACCGTGATGTTAAGAGTGCCTCGCCATCCAGCGCTACTCTCCTGGATATTCAGCAAGCCTTGTACCACCTCTCGAGGCTGGAGGTTGGAGCAATCATGACTGCCCACCCGATTACGGTGCCCCCGGATCTTACTCTCGAGGAGACTGCCGAGATCATGCTTGAACGAAAGATTTCCGGTTTACCCATATTGGATGACCGAGGGCAAATCAAGGGGATGATAACCAAAAGCGACCTTTTCAAGGCAATGCTATCCCTGAGCGGGTCCGTTAAGCGGGGCCTGATGTTCGGCTTTATTATCGAGGATCGACCGGGATCAATTAAAGATCTAACCGACGTGATGCGAAAATATGACGCACGCATCGTAAGCATTCTCAGTTCTCACGACAGGGCGCCGGAAGGTTGCCGGTATGTCTATATTCGCTTGTTCGACATGGACCGATTCGGACTGGAAGACATGAAACAAGAACTCAAAGAAAAGGCCCAGATGCTGTATTTTATCGATCAGCGGGAGAATATCCGCGAACTCTATTCGGATTGATCCCACTCCTTGAAGCCGCTGTCTCCATGCGTGGAGAAATTGTCCGGCTCGCAAAGTTTTCTAAATTGAGCTACTTGCAGAACTCGGCAAAACCGTCACCCCGGCGAAAGTCGGGGTCCAGAAATCCCTGAAAAACCTGGGACTTTTGCAAGAGGCTCAATTGTTACCAATTTTCCGTTGTGTAGACTCCTGAAACATTTAGTGTGGCGGGCGTCTGCTACCCAAACCACTTTTCAGGGATGTAATCTCTGCTTCGAACTTCTTCCATGGACAATGCTCCACTCGGACACGTCACCTGGCACAGGCCGCAACCCATGCACCTTGCTTGATCCACTGCGGCGGCCTCATTTTCGTCTAGTGTCATTGCGCCAAAGTAGCATCTGTCAAGACAGGTCCCGCAGGCAGTACAGAGTTCCGCGTCTACCTTCGCTGCAAAGCGGCTCGGCTCGACCATACTAACATTATGCTCTATAAGAATAGGCATTGTCTGGCAACAGCACGGACAACAGTTGCAAATGAACTGGTCCACGTTCTGTTTGTTCATGACCACATGGATGAGACCGTCCAGTTCTGCTTGGCGGACAATTTCCAGGGCCTGTTCCTTGGTCAGTCGCCTACCTGTTCCACGGGCTATATTGTATTCTGCCCCTCGGTTTATCTGAAGGCATGCCTCCAATGTCCTGTCGCATTTGTGAGCCGTCAGACGGCAGGTACACTTTGTCACCGACAAGGTCTGAGCTTTTTCAATGATCTCCCGGATGTCTTCAAAAGCCAGCATATATGTCTTAGCCTCAATGGTTATCCCGACTGGAATGACACGTGTAAACGGACGAGGCAAAAGCTGGCTGTAGGTCTTGGCAATTTCCGGCCATTCAACTTCCATGAAGTTTTGCCAGAGATCCAAGAATTCTTGAGGGGCGTCCGGCCAGAGGATCGACGCGTCATGGAATTGGACGAGATCTCTGCACATCTTGTACGTAGGCGGGACGGTCTTGGGAGACGGGAAAGCCACTCCCTTGACGAAAAGGGTCTCTAGCATAGAGGCCGCTTTACCCTCCGAAAAACCGAGCGTCTGAGCGACTACGGGTGCAGTTCCCGGCAATGCCAGAAGCACCTGGGCCTCTCGAGGATCAGCAATGATCTGAAAAAGCCCGGCGATTCCGTCAGACTGCCCCAAGCCGATTCGATTAGCCAACTTAATGTATAGAGAGTCCACCAGTGTTCTCCTTCTGACTTATTTGATGAGATACGTGCCATAGCAAAAAAATGTTGGAAGATAACGTCAAAGCTCTGCGTCCATTCGGATGCTGGAATCTGGGAAACCTATGTACACTCTCCTTGGATACCACGGGAAAGAAACCACTGGCAAGGTCAAGTGGTTTGCAAATTGTCAATAAGTATAAATTTTACGCGAGCCGGATTCCCGGACAAGAAAGAACAAAAGATTTTACAGGATGTCCAATTAGTACGGGAAACTGCGCCAAGGAAGGAAACTTGGCTTGCGCGAGACAAAGGCGAGCGTTCTAATAATCAACTTAATTGAAAGGACCGCATCTTCGGAGACTAGCGATTCCACGGAAAACCAATCGGATTTGTACGGACGTCTACTCTGCTGGGCCGCTCAACCGGGCCGATGCGAAAGGAGAAAGGAAATGTTGGTCAACGATTGGATGAACACACCGGTGGTAACGATTGACAGGAAAGACAGCTTACTCAAAGCAGTCAACCTGATGAAAGAACATGAAATCAGTATCCTGCCGGTCTTGGATGGGGCAAGGTTGGTCGGAGTGATTACGGACCGCGATCTGAAACGATCCGCTCCTTCGGACGTCCTCTTGGGAGACATGAAAGACATCCTTTATCATATGGGGAGTGTCAAGGTAGAGGCTGCCATGAGTACGGATCCGATAACAGTCCCCCCTGATTATACCCTGGAGGAGGTCGCGGATGTATTGCTGACCAACAATATCTCAGGCTGCCCTGTGCTAAGCTATGAAGGGGATCTGGCAGGTATCATCACCAAAAAAGATCTGTTCAGGGCTGTAATAGTGGTTCCAGGTTTTCGAAAGAGAGGGGTTGTCTTCGGGTTCATGCTTGAGGATAGGCCAGGCTCTATCAAAGAGGTCACAGACGTCATCCGAAAATACAACGCCCGTCTCATAAGTATAATGGCCACATACGCCAAGGCGCCGGAAGGCTACCGATACGTATACATAAGAGCGTTCATGATAGAAAGAAGAATACTGCCTCAGCTAAACCAGGAACTCGCTGAAACAGCGAAGCTGCTTTACATGGTGGACCTGAGAGACGGCAAGAGAGAGACCTACGCCAACTATTAAAGTCCGGTCTGGTGCGACGTCGTGCCGCGTCCTTACAGACCTGGAGATTTCAGAAAGGATCGATCATTCCGAGGGAAACTATTACAATCAGGCAATACACGTGACAGAGCACGTTGTATCTTCTGACTACGGAACCCAAGACGCTAAGGAAGTCCTCCCGGTCTTGATCGTCGAAGAACATATCTCTCGCACATTGCCTATGGCGGTAATGTGATACAAAGCTCCTGGGTATTCGAGTCTCAACGGTCTGGTCATGAACTCAGTATACCTGGGACTCGCTTATAATTCAAGACCTGACCCCGAAGTTTCCTTCCGTATTAGGCATGAC